>JARRRL010000104.1:0-9558 GCA_037380725.1 Gammaproteobacteria bacterium
GGGGTAAACGAGCAACCGGGATCCGCGTCTGTGGTGCAGTCTGTTTCTACGACGCTGAATGCAGTGGGTTACTCCGGCATAGGCTATACCACCTCTGGAGTTCGCGCGTTGCCCTTGTCTAAATCAGGTGATCAGTACGTAGAGGCTAATGCTGAGAACGCATTGAAAGGCTCCTATCCGTTATCTCGAGCCTTATATGTGTATATTAATAAAGCGCCTAATAAGCCTTTAGCGCCATTGGAACGGGAATTTTTGAGGTTGGTGCTGTCTCGCGCTGGACAAGAGATTGTCGTGAAAGATGGCTACATTCCTTTGCCTGCTAGTAACGTTTTGAAAACATTAACATCTTTGGGGATAGAGTCCAAGTTGGCGCAAAAGGCGCTTTAAGACGCTCCCTCTAAAAGAGTTAAGTGTTTGTTGCCTTTATTGGGCTTGAATCGGTATAGTGTCGGCGGGGCCGGGTGCCCCGCTTTGTTGTATCGTGTGGTGCCGTACATCCAGAATGTAAATAGACTTATAGTTTAGATAATTTTAGATAGTTAATTATTAGATAATAAAGATAATCCACGGTACCGCGACAGGCTATTTCCAGCGCAGAATGTTAACGGTAGCGTATAAAACATCCATAATTCAATTTTCAAAGACGATTTCCAAAGACATCCTCCCCTCTAGACCTTGTGTTCGTTGAAATCGGTTCAAGGCAGGGCATAGCACATCGGTTTGTTGATCAGGTTTATTTGGGATTTGTACTGTTCGAGTGAGCGATTTGGTGGAACGGTGATTTCTGCATGAATAAAGTGAATGTCGACACGACGAGGGTTCCCCCGCTTCCTAGCATTCCAAGCTATGCCCCTGTGCTCCGTCGAGTCAAAGATCGCTTGGCGCGGGCGGTGATTGCGTTGGGTGGCGGTGGTGTCATCATCGCGATTATGCTGATATTTTGTTATCTCCTGTATGAAGTGATTCCACTCTTTGTTCCGGCCAGTATGACGTTCCGTGCTTCTCAGTCATGGACTGAAAATGAAAAAAGTATTACTTCGAAAAAAGGTTCTTCCAATGAGTTTGGTTTATTGGACGAATTAGGCGAAGTGCTGGTTTATTGGAACGACGAGGGCTATGTACTGATGCGTCGCCAAAGCGGTGAACGCATTCAGCAAGTGCGGTTTCGCGACGTAATTTCCGCTCCCGATAACGTGAAACCACGCGTGGTCCCTAATAGCGTGACTAACGCTCCAACTTTTGCGCTCTTAAGACCTGGTTTTTTGGAACTGTTTGATATCCAGTTTGATGTGATCTATCCGGAGCACGGCGGTCGTCAGGTGGTGCCGCGCATTCAACCAACGTTTGAGTCACCATTGGTGCTTCCTGACAAGCTGGCTGATCGAAATTCGGCTACGCGTCATTCCGCCATTAACCGTGAAACATTTACGGATGCGGTGAGCACGTTTCGACGCACCGAAGACAGCCTTGCTTGGGCGGGATCATGGCCGGATGGCCGCGTGGTGGTGCAGAAGTGGAACCTGGAAACCGGCTTGTTTGATGAGAGTTTACAGGCTGTGGCAGATACCACTTATGTCGTAGACTTGCCGGATGGAGCCGCTCAGAAACTGTTATTGGGACCAAACCTGCGTTGGCTTTATGCGATTCAGCCGGGCGGCGTACTCCGTGTTTACGATCTACAGCGCGATCGTCCGGCCATCGTTTTTACCTTGGATTTACCGGATCAACGCGAAATTACAGCCAGTCAGTTTTTGTTGGGCAGTGTTTCGTTGCTGTTGGGGGACAGTGGTGGTCGTGTGAGTCAAATCGCGTCCTTTCGAAACAGTGACAACACATACCAATTTGCGATCCTACGTCACTTTGATCTGAGTGATGCAGCCATCACGCACATCGAATCTGAGCAGCGCCGCAAAGGCTTTGTGACGGTGGATGCGAATGGACAATTATTCCTTTCGAATACCACTTCCGAGCGCGTTGTTTTAACGCATCCGTTGAATAAAAATCGGGTGGGGCTGCCGGTTTTGAGTCCGCGTGCGGATACGCTGGTGATGGTGAATACAGCGGGCATTCACGCTTTTGATGTGCAGAATAAGCACCCGGAAGTGTCGTGGAGCAGTTTGTGGCAAAAAGTGTGGTATGAGGGTTATGCGGAACCCGACTATTTGTGGCAATCTTCCGCTGCAAACAATGATTTCGAACCAAAAATGAGTTTGGTTCCGCTGTCTTTTGGTACCTTGAAGGCGGCCTTTTATGCCATGCTCTTGGCCATGCCCTTGGCGATTTGTGGTGCGGTGTTTACCGCGTATTTTATGGCACCTAGCTTGCGGCGCAAAGTCAAACCGGCCATTGAATTAATGGAGGCGCTGCCCACGGTTATTTTAGGATTTTTAGCTGGTTTGTGGTTGGCGCCTTTGGTGGAACAGAATTTAGTGGGTATCTTTTCCATTTTGTTTCTGACACCGCTGATTTTTTTGCTTACCGCTGTGGGGATCATGGCGTTGCCCGTTTCAATACGCCACCGGATCGCGCCGCCCGGCTGGGAGCCCTTAGTGTTGATTCCAGCGCTGATTGTTTCCATCTCGGTGAGTATGTCGATCAGTGATCCCATTCAAAGTGCTTTTTTTGGTGGTGATGTCAGCATTTGGCTCCGGGACGAATGGGGGATTACGTATCGACAACGGAATGCTTTGGTGGTGGGTTTTGCGATGGGGTTTGCGGTTATCCCCACCATTTTTTCTATTGCTGAAGACGCCATTTTTGCGGTACCCAAAAGTTTAACACAAGGTTCGTTGGCCTTAGGGGCTTCGCCCTGGCAGACCTTGGTGCGTGTGGTGTTGCCCACGGCCAGTCCGGGTATCTTTTCGGCTGTGATGATTGGTTTTGGTCGAGCGGTCGGTGAAACGATGATTGTGTTGATGGCGACGGGGAATACGCCCATCATGGATTTTAATATTTTTGAAGGTTTTCGGACGCTGTCGGCTAATATTGCCGTGGAGTTACCGGAAGCGGAGGTTCACAGCACGCATTTTCGTATTTTGTTTTTGGCGGCCTTGGTGCTGTTTTTGTTTACGTTTGTGCTGAACACCACGGCGGAATACGTACGCCAACGGCTGCGTGAGAAGTACGGCTCACTGTGATGCACGTTTGAACTTAAGGTTGAACTTAAGAGTGAACTTTTAAGGTTAAGCTAATGATGAAAGTGAGTGCCCGACAATGGTTTCGCCAAGGTCACCCTTGGGTTTGGTTGAATGCTGGAGCGGTTGCCATCAGCATGACCATGGTCTTCGGTTTGCTGGGTTTTATTGCTGTTAAAGGGGTTTCACACTTTTGGCCGAAATCGCTTGTGGAATTTGATTACACCACACCGGAAGGAAAAGTGGAGCCCATACTGGGAGAGTTTTTGGATCGTGAAACCGTTTCAGCTGAACGGCTTCGTCAGACGCACGTGGCGCTGGCATCCAAGGTGGAATTTGTGGAACGTGTGCAGGTCAAGGTGGGTAACCGGGATGTAACGGGGCGGGATTTCCGTTGGGTGTTAAACGATTACATAACGGCACCTCGTTATCCGGAACAGGCCACTGTTTTTGAGCGCCGAGAATGGGGTAATTTTTATGGTTATCCGATTGGCATTCTGGAAAATGGTCAGCCTATTCCGGCGTCTCCAGAGGATGTGTGGCCGATGTTGTCAGAGCGTTTGGCGCGTGCCTTGGCGCTGCACGACTCGATTCGAACCATTGAAGTCAGTGAGATTGGGCGCGTCAATTATGAGATTGAGAAGTGGCGTTTAAAGCGAAAAGCGCATGAACTGAATCACACGTATACCGCAGAACGGCAGGCGGAGTTTGCGGCGCAGCAGGCGCGTTTTGACACGGAATATAAGACATTACAAGCGCAATTGCGGACCTTGTATCAAGAAATCAAGCGTGATGCGCTTGTGGTTGAAACGGTGGACGGGCAACAAAAGGTGTTGGAAGTGGGGCGCCTGGTTCGTGCGTATCAGCCTAATAATATGAGTGGATGGGCAAAAGCGTTGCTCTATGTCGAGCGCTTACGTGAATTTGTGTTTGATGAACCGCGTGAAGCCAATACAGAAGGTGGGGTGTTTCCCGCCATTTTTGGGACGGTTACGATGGTGATGGTGATGTCGATAATCGTAACGCCTTTTGGTGTGGTGGCGGCGATTTATTTGCGTGAATACGCGACGCAGGGCCCATTGACGCGCGCCATTCGTATTGCGGTGAATAATTTAGCGGGCGTACCCTCTATCGTGTATGGGGTTTTTGGTCTGGGTTTTTTTGTGTATGCCATTGGCGGCAGTATCGATCAGGTGTTTTACCAGGAATCTTTGCCGTCACCGATGTTTGGTACGCCCGGTTTGTTGTGGGCGGCTTTGACTTTAGCGTTGTTAACGGTACCGGTGGTCATTGTGGCCACGGAGGAAGGGTTGGCGCGTATACCACGCGCGGTGCGTGAGGGCAGTTTGGCTTTGGGTGCCACGAAAGCGGAGACCTTGTGGCGGGTGGTGTTGCCGATGGCCAGCCCCGCTATAATGACAGGGTTGATCTTGGCGATTGCACGAGCCGCTGGCGAAGTAGCGCCACTGATGTTGGTGGGGGTGGTGAAGTTGGCGCCAAACTTACCCATGGACTTCAACGCACCTTTTATTCATTTAGAGCGTAAGTTTATGCATCTGGGGTTTCACATCTACGACGTGGGTTTTCAAAGTCCGAATGTTGAAGCCGCTCGTCCTTTGGTTTACGCCACAGCGTTTCTGTTGGTGGCCGTGATTGCGGTGCTGAATTTAAGTGCCGTCATGGTGAGAAATCGATTGCGTGAACGATATAAAAGCTTAGAGCACTGAAGCGGATGAAAGAGTGATGAATATGCAAACTATTGATAGACGGGATGCCGCGCCGCAAGCTGAAGCGCCAGAGTGGACTCAAGATATGAGCAATCCAGGTGAGGGTCACCGTTTGGGTGATGGCCACAGTATTGATGTTTCTCGAATTCGTGAAAGTAATATTTTGGACATTGACGACGAGACCTTGGCGATGTCGGTCGAGAATTTGTGTCTTTTTTACGGTGATAAACAAGCGCTGAAAAATGTGAATTTAAAAATCGCGGAACATCGGGTGACGGCGTTCATTGGTCCCAGTGGCTGTGGTAAATCCACGTTGCTGCGCTGTTTTAATCGAATGAACGATTTGGTCGATGGGGTGTCAATTAGTGGTGAGATTCGACAGCACGGTCGAAACATTTTTGATCGACATGTGGATGTGACGGAGCTGCGTCGGAAAGTGGGTATGGTCTTTCAAAAGCCAAATCCTTTTCCAAAATCCATCTACGAGAATGTAGCTTATGGTTTGCGGATATTGGGGATAAACCGAAAACGCGTGATTGATGAGCGTGTGGAATGGGCCTTGAGAGCCGCCGCATTGTGGGATGAAGTGAAAGATCGATTGAATGAGCATGCCTTGGGTCTGTCCGGTGGGCAGCAACAACGCTTGGTGATTGCGCGGTGTATTGCGGTGGAACCGCAAGTGCTGTTGCTGGATGAACCGGCTTCGGCCTTGGATCCTATTTCCACGCTGAAAATTGAAGAGCTGATTAACGAACTTAAGAGTAGTTTTACAATTGTGATTGTGACGCATAACATGCAGCAGGCGGCGCGCGTCTCGGATTACACGGCCTTTATGTATATGGGTAATTTGGTTGAGTTTGGTGATACGCGAACTATGTTCACGAATCCAAAGATGAAGCAAACTGAAGATTACATCACCGGTCGGTATGGGTGATTTCGATTTCTGAATTTCTTGCTGGAGAGGGCGTCACCATGGACCAAGAAATTGTTGGTTCTCATATTTCACGTCAATTTAACGCTGATTTGGAAGATCTTAAAAGCCACTTAATGATGATGGGTGGACTGGTTGAGCGCCAGGTGCAGGACGCGTTGTTATCGATGATCGATGCCGACAGCGCACTGGCTCTCACGGTGCGTGGTACCGAAAAACGCGTCAATGAGTTGGAAGTGGCCATTGATGAGGAATGCATTCGTATTTTGGCACTGCGTCAGCCGGCCGCTACTGATTTGCGATTGGTCATGGCGATCTCCAAGGCGATCACAGACTTGGAGCGTATTGGTGATGAAGCCAGTAAGATTGCTAAATTGGCTTTGCGCCTTGCGGAAGAAGGGCAGGCCCCGCGCGGTTACGTTGAACTGCGTCATTTAGGCAGTCATGTTCGCGAGATGTTGCATCGGGCCTTGGATGCTTTTGCGCGTTTTGATGTGGAACAGGCCTTAGCGGTAGCGCAAGAAGATCGAGCGGTTGACTTGGAATACGATGGGGCCATGCGTCAAATGGTGACGTATATGATGGAAGATCCCCGCAGTATTTCGCGTGCGCTTAATGTAGCATGGTCGTTGCGCGCTTTAGAGCGAGTGGGGGATCATGCGCGGAATTTGGCTGAGCAAGTCATTTATTTGGTCAAAGGCCAAGATATTCGTCACAGTAACTTGGAAGAGATCAAGCGCACCATTTTGAAAGGGCAAATGACTTAATGTGTGGTCGCGTGGCTCAGTGTTGCGCCGAGTGCAGCAGTTCGTTTTTCAGAATTTCCATGGCGCCGATGATTTCCAAGGTCGATAAATCAGAGACTTCAAGGGCAAAGTCGGCTTCATGATCACGTAAAATAACGGCCGCTAAAGAAGTCAACTGGCCTCGCTTTGCTTCAGCGAGCAGTTCTTCCAGCAGTCTGACCAGACGTGTGTTTGGCGGTGTTATGCCAACAACGTTTCCCATGTTTTGTTCCTCGCAATCCACAGGTGATCCTTTTCAAAATAATATAAAAAACAGCCTCTTGAAAAGAATGTCTCGTAATGTAGGGTTCGTTTTTATTGTACCAGACCTGGGCGCTGATAATTTTATAATATCTGGAAAATTTTTGTGAACACGTTATGAGAAAGAATGTTTTTATAATTTAAACGTCTATGTGCCGAAAACGTGTTGAAGATGGTGAAGATCAACTTATTGTAATAGAACTATAAATGTTGAGGTTCTGCGGAGAGGAGACAGTCAATGGGTTGTTGTATTGTCCAGTTTAAAATGGCCTCGAGTGGTGTTTGTCCATACGCGGCGGATTGGCCGGTTTTGGAGGAAAACACGAGCCACTCGTTGCTGAGGTGATGCACGTTTAATGAGTACAAAGACATCAATGTGCCAATTAGATTAATGTCTTGCGAAAAGAAGAAGCGGCCTTCCTGGCGACCTTGATCATAGGCCTTCTCATCAGGGGTTTGATGGGCCAGCTCGCAGGCTCGGCAGTAAAATTGAAAATCAATGTTGCTGTCGTCGTAAGGGGGAGCGGCATTCAGAGGCTTGCTGTCCAGCGCTTGAGCGTGCGTATTGTCGGCGTCGCGGGATTTTGTTTGCTTGGGTGACGACTTGACTGCTGTTACTGATTTGTTCGTTGCGCGAGACATCAACAAGCTCCGGGTTACGTAATGTGGCTTTATGTGCGTCACATTGAATGCGTGTATCACCTTACCTTGATAGGTAGCTCATTCTGTTGTGAATCCGCTCGCGAGTCAAGCGAATGAAGGGGAGGTACTGTGCGGTGTAGATCTCGAAATGCGTTATAGTTTTAAGACGATACGTTTATATATCTATATGCTAAAGTGCTGGGGATGTCTCGCGTTGACGCTCACAATTGATCTAAAGCCTGGTTACGTTGCTCCATGGTAGAGCGGATTTGTTTTGTTTGTTCAATGAGTTTAGGAATATTGGTTAAGGGCAGTCCGGATTCCGCACTCAGTGTTTCCAGCTCCTGACTGAGTTCAGCGGTTTTGCTTTGTTTTTGTTTCAATTCACGCGCGGCAAGCGTGGTGTTTTCGGCATGACGCCCGAGGGCGGTATCGATTTTATCTAGCTGAAGTGGATAACGGGTTTGTAATCCGTGATGTGCTTGGGAGGCGGTTCTGCCGTGAACTGCCAGATACCATCCTCGTCTTGCCAGCGGTAGTAGACCTGATCGCCTGCAACCAGCGTGATGCCTTCGAGGTGAGGGTCGGTTGTGGTGTTGTTCGTTGGCGCGGAGCTTGCCGCTGTAGTGGGTCGAAGGGATTGAGCGAACGCCATGAGTTGATTGAGCTGCTTGAGGCCGAAAGCCGAGGCGTCCATCAGTGGACGTCCATCCGGTCCTTTTAGAAAAAAAGGACCGGCTAGTGCTAAGATAGTTGCGCCAATCATCAATTTCATAAAGAACTTCATGGTGTCCCCCTTGACCCGTGGTTCAGTCGAGTCGTTAGATACCACCTCAAGTATAGCTGGTATGTAGGGGTGAGACGATATGGACTATGGCCCTTAGCGAAAATAAATAGAATCAATTGGAGAGGTAAGATGGTCAGCAATCGTCGTGATGGGGTGCTTAACGAGTCGTTATTCACTGATATCACAGATGAAGACATTCGCGCTGTTCAGCGGAAATTTGGTACGCCTGTTTTTTTGTACTCCGAAGCAGTGTTGCAAGAAGCGGCGAAAAAGGCAATGGCGTTTCCCAATGCTTTTGGTCTTACGGTGCGATACGCCATGAAAGCCGCACCCAATGCGGCGATTATTCGCGTATTGGGGAAAGCCGGTCTGCATATTGATGCCAGCAGTGGGTATGAAGCAGAGCGAGCCATATATGCAGGAATTCCCGCTGAGCATATCCAAATTACGGCGCAACAATTTCCTGAAAACCTCGAAGCGCTTGTCCGGAAGGGCGTCCGGTTTAATGCCTGTTCGTTGTTACAGTTGGCGTCATATGGGCAGCGATGTGAGGGAGGGGCGGTATCCATCCGCTTAAACCCCGGCATGGGTTCAGGGCACAATAATCGGACAAACGTGGGCGGGACGGCTTCGAGTTTTGGTATTTGGCACGCGTACCTCGATGAGGCGATGGCAATAGCCGAGCGATACAATTTGACCATCCAACGGGTGCACACGCACATTGGTTCTGGTTCCGATCCGGCGGTGTGGCAAAAAGTGGCCTTGATGTCGCTTGAAATGTGTGCAAAATTGCCGTCTGTGACGGTCCTTAATTTGGGTGGCGGCTTCAAGGTGGGTCGCGTCGAGGGCGAAGAAACGACTGATTTGGCTAAGATTGGCGAACCCATTCAGCGAGAATTTGAAAAGTTTGCCCAGCAACACGGGCGTGCGCTCCATCTGGAAATTGAGCCAGGGGGGTTCTTGGTTGGAAACGCGGGTGTTCTGATTGCGTCGGTGATGGATGTGGTTGATACGGGGCCAGAGGGGTATCGTTTTATTAAAATAGACGCCGGGATGACGGAGATCATTCGTCCCAGTATGTATGGCAGTCAGCATCCCATTCGTATTGCGCCAATGCAAACAGACGCACAGCAAGAAGCGCGTGATCGATCGGATTATTTGGTGGTTGGACATTGTTGCGAAAGTGGCGATATCCTTACGCCAAAAGCGGGAGATCCGGATGGTCTTCAGGCCAGATGTCTACTGAAACCTCGAGTGGGGGATGCGGTGATAATAGGGGGCGCGGGCGCTT
>JARRRL010000105.1:0-7931 GCA_037380725.1 Gammaproteobacteria bacterium
CTCACAGAACGACAATCCCACCACACAGCGCGCCATCTCACACAAGCCTAGTGGAACATAATAAGAAGTTAACAAGACAAGCTCAAGCATTCAATGGCGAACACCTCGACGCTTGCACTCTACTAAACATACTCAAAATTTACTCAAAACTTATTCAATACGAACTCAAAACACATTCATTTCGTACAGAGCGCAAGCAGAGACAAGCAGAGAAAGGAACACAACTTAAGCGCCACGCAGCGTACAAGGCGCGCAACGCAAAACACCGAAACCAGATAGGTACATAGTAATCTAACAACAACCAAAATTGGATGACATCCGCTTACGTTTTTTTCTTATTGGTCGCTGCTCGCCGTCGCATCGACTCCAGAAAGGCTCGCAAGATACTGCGTGCACTGATTTGACCTACAAATTTACCAGCATCATCCACAAGGGGCATTCGACGATGCTTTGAATCCATAAGCTGTTGCGCTGCATCTACTAAATTTACATTCGGATCCAGTGTTTCGCATGCCGAAGTCATGTAATCACCAATGGTGCCGCCACCTTCATGAAAATAACTAACGTGAATCATTGCTTTCAGCAGATCCATCTCTGAAATAACCCCAATGACGCGCCGCTCATCATCCAATACTGTTGCACCCGACAACCGGTTATCGACGATGATCTGGATAACGTCAAACAAACTGGCGTCCTTTTTGAAAGTAACCGGCCGTTCAGTCATATAGTCCTTGGTATCGATCGATTCCAGCATTAGTCCTTCGCTCCTAATTGAGTGCGAAGCCAACCATTGAAAGGCAAAATAGAATCCCACCCCAACGCCACGCCTTCGCGTCCTTAAGCCGATACAGCTTCCTTCCTTAGGCTTAGGCAACCTGTTTAAGCCCTGATTAAACTTTGACATGGTCGCCCGGCGTACGTCAAGTTAAACCCCACAGAAAGACCTAAGTGTTTCAATGCATTAAGCCATTAACGCGTCGTATTAAGCCATACAAATGCATGGCTTAAACAAGCAAAAGGAAGAGTAAAGCAACTCTAGATCATGAAGTGATCATGAAAAGTAAAACAGGGAGGCATAGAACGCGCTCATAAGCCCTAGCCAGTCAGAACTGGCCAGGGCTATGAAGAATAAATTCTGATCGATGAATGGCTGTACAATAATAACCGACACTAAAAATTCTGCGCCAGTTATCAATGTCAGTGGTCGGGACGGAAGGATTTGAACCTTCGACCCCCACAACCCCATTGTGGTGCGCTACCAGGCTGCGCTACGCCCCGACTGATCCATCGAGTCGCGTATCATAAAGCAAAATACACTTCTTGGCTAGCGCTTTTCGTTTGTTCTTTTTCTCAACGCCCGATCAAGGCCTACACGCTTTCATTTTCCATCGCTCAAGAGCAAAAATACCCCTCATCGATCCGCTACCAATCAATCTGATTCCTGCGGCCCCGTATAGGCTTCCACACGTTGCTTCAGTTTTTGCCCCCCTTTAAAGGTAACAACCCGGCGCGGCTTAATGGGAATTTCTTCCCCCGTTTTGGGGTTACGCCCTGGGCGCTCACCTTTATTACGCAAATCGAAATTGCCGAAGCCCGATAACTTTACATCCTCGTTGCCTTCCAATGCTGCACGAATTTCCTCAAAAAACGTCTCAACAAGTTCTTTTGCCTCACGCTTGTTCATACCCAATTCTTCAAACAATCGCTCTGACAAGTCTTGCTTCGTCAAGGCACCCATAACATTTTCCTCAAAGTACTTTGAAACCGCAATGCGCCACATCGAGTCGCCATTTGCATTTGCCACATTACTTCAGCATTTACTTCTCACACCCGACACTCACTCACGAAGCTGAGCACCTAAATCCTTGCGTAACCGCTGTATCACCTGTTCAAAGCAACCACTCACATCACTCTCCGTCAGCGTACGCTCGGCACTTTGTAACGTCACTCCTAAGGCTAAACTCTTCTTACCCTCTGGAACCGAAGCACCTCGGAAAACATCAAAAACTCTGACATCCTTGATCAGAGCACCACATTCGGCTCGAATTATTGCTTGGACCGAGCCAACAGACACCGCTTCACTCACCACGACAGCTATATCTCGTCGCACCGACGGTAAACGCGATACAGCCTTAAATTGAGGCAAATTTATACTTTCAATCCATTCTAAGGGTAGCTCAAAAACAAAAACTGCGCCGTCAAAACCCAGTTTTTTCTCCACAACAGGGTGCAACCTGCCAGCCCACCCGACTGAGGTCCCATTTAACGCGCACACACGAGCGCTTTGGCCCGGGTGTAAGGCTGGGTGCACCTCAGGCACAAACCGAAACGACATTTGACCATCAACAGTGTGACCACACGCCAGCAAAATACTTTCAATTTTTCCTTTCAAATCATAAAAATCGACGGCGCGTCGCGGCAGGTCCCACTGCTCCGGCTGTGCCTCACCAGTCCACAGCCCGCCCACCCAAACGTCTTGGTGCAACGCACCTTCTTCTAATTGTCCACGAAAGACCTGACCGATTTCAAACAAGCGAATCGAGGTATGCCGTCGATTTTGATTGTACGCCGCTGCGCGCAGTAGGCCAGGCCACATTGATGTGCGCATCACGCTCATTTCGGAAGAAATCGGATTGCGCAAACGTAATGGAACGCGCTCGGGATCCACTAAAGACTGCAACTCTTCGGACACAAAACTATACGTGATGACCTCCTGAAATCCCGACGCAGCCATAATCTGCTGTAAGCGCGTTGTCGACAAGGTCCGCTCGCTCGATAAGACCGGAGACACCGGCGCAATCGGCAGAACTGCAGGCAATTTGTCATACCCATACAATCGAGCCACTTCTTCGATGAGATCTTCTTCAATCGCTAAATCAAAGCGATGGCTCGGTGGCGTCACCCGCCACTGCGCCTCAAGCGGATCGACCCGACAACCCAAAGCCCGCAGTTTCTTTTCCACCAGCTCTGCCGGTATCGTCACATCCAGCACGCTTTTTAGTGATGCCGCCGTCAGCATAATGCTCGCTCGCGCTGCTGTATTACGCTCATCCAGGACCGTCGTTTCTGGTCCCGCTTGCCCACCCACGATCGCCTGTATCAATTCAACGGTTCGCTGTAAAGCACGCGCTGGCAACCCCGGATCCACGCCTCGCTCAAAGCGATGCGAAGCATCCGTATGCAATCCATGCTGCCGAGCACGCCCAATCATAGACGCTGGCGAAAAGTGAGCACACTCCAAAAACACGTCGGTAGTATCCTCATCAATCGCCGTATGCAAGCCCCCCATGATACCCGCTAAGGCAATGGGACCACTGTCATCGGCAATGATCAAATTGTCCGCCGCCAACGTAATGTCTTTCTGATCCAGCAGCACCATGGTTTCACCCGGACGCGCAAAACGAACGTGAACCTCGCCCGATAATTTATTGGCGTCAAACGCGTGTAAAGGTTGCCCCAATTCCAGCAGCACGTAATTCGTAATATCAACTAAAGCTTGTACCGGACGCAGCCCCGAACGACGTAAACGTTCCCGCATCCAAAGCGGTGTTTCCCGTCGTGCGTTGACCCCTTTAATCAAACACCCCCGATACACCGGACACGCTGAGCTATCCGCAACACGCACCGGCACCTGCTCATCGTGAGACACCAACCACGACGCCGGATTGATGGCTTGCAAGGGCGCATCCATCATCGCCGCCACCTCGCGGGCAATGCCGAATATACTTAGGCAGTCCCCACGATTTGGCGTCAGATCCACTTCAATGCTGACGTCTTCCGCCAGATCCAACCACGATAAAAATTCCGTACCCACCTCAGCCGTCTCTGGCAGCAACCACAAACCATCGCTGTGCTCAACGAGGCCTAATTCTTCTTCACTGACCAACATGCCATTGGAGTCAACACCACGTATCGTATTCGGCTGTATAGTCACACCGGATGCCGTCACCGCACCCGCTTGCGCCACAATGACCTTGGCCCCTTCAAGCACATTCGACGCGCCACACACAATCGTCAACGGTTGCGCATCACCCACATCGACCTGACAAACGCGTAAACGATCCGCACTGGGGTGGGGCATTACCTGCATTACACGACCAATCACAAACGGACCAGATGCGCCACACACCGGTTCAATACCATCCACTTCCAACCCAGCTAAGGTCAGCGCATCCAACAGTTGCTCACGATGACACGCCGTCTTCACCCACTCACGTAACCACGTTTCACTGAATTTCATGCCTGATTCAATCCCACGACGTCAAAACCGTTAAACCATTCAATGCTCATTTAAACCCTAAAATTGTCGTAAAAAATCGATGTCGTTTTCGTAAAATAAGCGCAAATCATTAACGCAATATCGCATCATAGCAAAACGCTCAACACCCAGACCAAACGCCAATCCACGTGGTTTTTTTAATCCCGACGTTTCAAGCCCCGCGTGCTCAAAGACACGTGGATGCACCAGGCCACAACCCAACACTTCAATCCATCCTGTGTGCGAACACACACGACAACCTGCGCCGTCACACACCACGCACGCCACATCCACCTCGGCTGAAGGCTCGGTAAACGGAAAATAAGACGGGCGAAATCGAACGGGCAGCGGTTTCTCAAAAAAATGTTTTAAAAACGCTTCAAAAATGCCCTTCAAATGCGAAAACCGCACGTGTTCATCCACCCAAAGCCCCTCCACCTGATGGAACATCGGTGAGTGCGTCAGGTCGGAATCGCAACGATACACGCGGCCTGGACAAATCAAACGCCACGGCGGCGGCTCGGACTGCATAGCGCGAATTTGCACCGGAGAGGTGTGCGTACGCAACAAACGATTTGCATTAAAATAAAATGTATCGTGCAGGTGTCGCGCGGGGTGATGCGCTGGAATATTCAACGCTTCAAAATTATAAAAATCGTCCTCAATCTCCGGCCCTTCCACCACGGAAAAGCCCATACTGCTGAAAAAAGATGTAATCCGCGCGAGCGTACGCGTAATGGGATGCAGACCACCATGCCCGGATTCTCCGCGACCCGGTAAGGTGACATCAATGGTTTCCGTAGCCAATTGATGCGCCAGCGCCGCCGACTCCAATTCATGCTTGCGATGCGCCAACGCATCGTTTACGCGCTCCTTGGCCACATTCACCTGCGCCCCCAGCTTTGGCCGCTCCTCAGGCGAAGCCTTACCCAATGCTTTGAGCTGTAGCGTTATGAGCCCTTTTTTCCCCAAATACTTCACGCGCAGATGTTCCAAATGCGCCAAATCGGACGCATCGGCAATCTCAACCAGAGCATCCGCCACCCGCCGAGAAAGATCCTCCAGCATAAATAACTTCCTTTACCAGGCACCACAGTATACGGTAATCACAACAGTGTTCACTAACAGTACACCAAAACCAACAGCACACCAAAATTAACGCGTCAAAAATATCGCGCTAAAAATAAAACGGGGAAGCGCTTCTGGCCTCCCCCTTCTTTAATTGCCTTCCATTTCCCGCGCCTTCGAGGCGGGACAAAACCGCACGACGGCGGAAGTCACCAAACCCACCTGTCCAATCAGGCTATTAGGCCACTGCCTCCCCTACTTCTACCTGTACCTGCTCTTTAACTACGCTGACTAAAGCAGCAAAACCGGCTTTATCACTGATTGCCATATCAGCCAATATTTTACGGTCCAATTCGATATCTGCTTTCTTCAAACCATTCATAAATACGCTGTAAGACAAGCCGTGTTCACGTGCACCTGCATTGATGCGCACAATCCACAAGCTGCGCAACTGACGCCGTCTTTGACGACGATCACGATACGCGTATTGGCCGGCTTTAATCACAGCCTGTTTCGCAACACGAAACACGCGACTGCGTGCGCCATAATAGCCTTTTGCAGCTTTCAACACCTTTTTGTGGCGTTTTCTCGCCTCTACACCACGCTTTACTCTTGCCATGTGCTTTCTACCTTAACAAAACGAAGAAGATAACGCTGAACGCATCAACAAACACTTTCTCCGTGATGGATTCCATCAGCAAGCCGAACACTTTTTCAAATCCGTATGTGTTCCGTTTGTGGGCCTTTGCAAAGCTTCAACTTAATTTTAAAAATTGAGTTTTACAAAAACAGAGAGCAGGCCCGCTGTACTGACGTCTCAATATCGAATCATTCATGCAAGGGATCAGGCGACACACCATTCGATGCGGAGCCAGACACCATCACACCAGCAACACACCTCACAAATGCGGTAACATCAGTGACACGCGCGCCTTATCCGAATCGTGAACCGCCACTTTATCGCGCAGCTGACGAATACGTTTTGGTGATTTTTTTGTCAAAATATGATTCTTAAACGCTTGCTTACGCTTAAAGCCATTTGCTGTTTTCTTGAAACGCTTAGCGGCGCCTCGAACTGACTTAATTTTAGGCATAACTTATCTCTTCCTCATCAAAAACCTGTCGCACACGTGATCTCGCGCCACACAGCACAGAAAATCGCTGTTCATTTACCGCCGTTTAGCGGGAGCCAAAACCATAATCACCTGCCGACCTTCCAGCTTTGGCTCCTGCTCAACCGTTGCTTCACCGTCTAAATCTCCTTGCATACGCCGGAGAATCTGCACACCAAGCTGGTGGTGAGCCATTTCACGCCCTTTAAAGCGTAAAGTCACTTTTGCTTTATCGCCCGCTTCCAGGAACCGCTTTACCGCGCGTAACTTAACTTGATAATCGTTATCCTCGGTATTCGGTCGAATTTTTACTTCTTTTACCTGAGACTGACGTTGCTTTTTGCGCGACTCAGTCCGTTTCTTCTTCTCTTCGAAGAGATGCTTTCCATAATTCATCAGCCGACAAACAGGGGGCTCAGCATCTGGCGCGATCTCCACCAAGTCAAGCGTCTCTCGTTTGGCTGCATCCAAGGCTTCCGCGATTGGCACAATGCCAACCTGAGCACCATCTTCTGCAATCAATCTGACCTGTTCATGGGTAATTTCAGAATTGAGCTTATTACGGCCCGCACCGAAGCTTTTCTTTTTTCCACCTTGCTTAATAGCAGTGCCTCCACTGTTTGTTTCTGTTGCACTCGTTTGATTTAGCACGACGCATACCAGCTCATCACCCGGACTTTTTCAACCAATCTAAACTGAAACCAGCTTAAACGTGAGCCCCTTCAAAGTGATGACTGCTCTTATCATCATACCCACTCTGCCAAACTTGGCCAGTGGTAAGTCAAACAACTCATTCTAGATAGCCAAAAGCGCTGGATTATACACCGCTTCTCATCCATTTTCATCCGTTCATCCGTCCCAAGCGAGCGGTTTCAGTACGCAAAAGCGTTTTGAACGCATCCAAGGTGTATTCACCCAGGTCGTCGCCTTCACGAGTCCGAACGGATACGGCTTGGCGCTCCGCCTCTTTGTCTCCAATCACCAACAGGAACGGAACACGCTGCAATGTGTGCTCGCGGATTTTAAAACCGATTTTTTCATTTCTCAAGTCCGATTCGACGCGATACCCACTGGTGAGCAGCGATTCGTGCATCGCACGGACCGCGTCCGCATGGCGATCGGTAATCCCCATAACAACCGCCTGAACTGGCGCCAACCACACTGGAAAACGACCTTCATAGTGCTCAATCAACATGCCCACAAACCGCTCAAACGAACCCAAGATGGCTCGATGCAGCATAACCGGCGCTCGTCGCTGGCCATCGCAGTCCACGTATTCAGCGGATAAGCGCTCTGGCATGGAAAAATCGACTTGTATCGTCCCACACTGCCAGACCCGCCCTAAGCAGTCTTTCAAGGAGAACTCAATCTTTGGACCATAAAAAGCCCCTTCACCCGGCAACACATCCCACGTCAAACCTTTTGCTTCCAAGGCATCCGATAGCGCTTTCTCCGATTTATCCCAAATCTCATCACTACCAACACGCTGATCA
>JARRRL010000106.1:0-8427 GCA_037380725.1 Gammaproteobacteria bacterium
AGACGTTCTTTTAAGCTCCAATGCAGTTTTTCCTGTTTCAGGCTCGCATCAGAGTTCACATCAGGATCCAACCAATTCAGCACCTTATGACCAACGAACTTAACTTGTCGGTGCAAATCATACTTGTTTTTTCGAGCCTCTACAGCAACATCGTTGATCAACTGTGTGCGAAAATTCAACCACTCTAACTCGCCGTCGAGTTGAGTCCCATGCGTCCCGGGCTCGCCGCGACGTATGGCCGAACTCATATACGCCATCACCGATTCAAGTCCACAGTTACCTGACTTCTGCACTGTTTGCCAGGGCAAATGCGCCATTTCAGCTTCGCTCGCAAGACGCCCCATCCTATTCACGTGGTAATAGGTCTCAATCAACGGCGCCGTATCATGACTCTGTAACCCTTCTAGCGTACGCTCATTCAGCCGATGTACACCTGGACCAAATCTCACCCCCTTAACCAGCAACGGCTTTACTTTGTATTTATCGTAATTTTTCTTATGATTCCAGCTCGCGTGCCCGCCTTTGTTTACCAGAAAACCCGAATTATGAATCAATATATCAATGGTATCATTAGGTTGTTTAATCAACTCGACCCCAATTGCGGGGCGCGATCGATTGCTCAAAAAATATAGGGAGCCCTCTGTTTGCAATTGCTCACGCTGCTGCGCCGGCCTGGCGCGGTGCAAACTTTGGTGGCGGAGTACGCTCCTCCGATCGGTTACGCCCAAGCGCCAAACGCTCGCCTACGACACGAATACGTCGGAGCAGCTTGGTCGGATACCAACT
The DNA here is from genome assembly GCA_037380725.1 of Gammaproteobacteria bacterium. GTDB lineage: Bacteria > Pseudomonadota > Gammaproteobacteria > Pseudomonadales > JANQJO01 > JARRRL01. Next base: position 787 of record JARRRL010000106.1, read on the forward strand.
CGCCTGCCTCAGATTCATCCCGCACGCCCGCTGTAGCCTCGGTTGCGATTGTGAAGCATCCACGCTCTTTAACCCCATCAAACGCGTGAATCTACGTGCAACGCTCTCCGGCGCCACATGCTGCGCCGAAGGCCCACCAATGGTTGGCCGGGCAGGAGGCGGCCTCAACACATCTGTTGATGACCGTTGATTGGATTGCTGTTTCTGTGACCTTACAAAAGATAACACCATTGTTGATTTCCACCAGACAGAGCTTTACCTTACTGAGACACCATCACCCTCTAGCTCGATTTCAACAATATACCTATTGTTTTAGTTTTTCGGATGATCGCCTAACCTATTGTTTGATATATAATTTAATTTATTGTTTACTCCATTATTTATTTTATTAATAAATAGATACCCCCTCTGTTATAATAATTTATAAATTTGAAAGACAGGAATTAGCGAAGCAGCTTTATGAGTCAGAAGAATCAATGAGTCAGAAGAATCACAAGCGCTTTCCAAACTAAGGAATGAGATTACAGAGGGCTATGTGGTATTTGTGCCTGAGTGTAAAGCAAAATAGCAATGCAGCTAGCAAGGTACTCCAGCCGATCCAAAAAACGTTGCTCAGTTTTCGATCGTCTGAGTTGTGTTGTTGCGTGTCACAAATCCGGAGATTGTATGAAACCTGAAATAGAAGCGAAATTTGCTACCTATCCGGTAGAAGTACAAGAGCAGCTTAAGAGTATTCGCCGTCTGGTCTTCGCGGTTGCGGAAGAAAATGGTTTAGGCACGGTTGAAGAAACACTGAAGTGGGGTGAGCCCAGCTTCCTCGTAAAGGGTGGTAGCACGATTCGAATGGACTGGAAGCCAAACGATCCAGGTTTTATTAAAGTGTATTTTCACTGCCAGACTAGACTTATCGATACCTTCAAGGAAATATACCATGATGAATTCAAGTATGAGGGAAAAAGAGCAATCGTAATTCCGTTAGGTGCTTCTGAAAGCGGTCCTCTTAGGCATTGCTTGCAGATGGCATTGAAGTATCATCGCTTAAAGCACCTCCCATTACTTGGAGCTTAACACCTAACAAATAAACGGAACAGGCATGATTTATGGTATTCTTACAGGGCGAGAACACTTTGGTAAAAAGAAATGCAATAAGGTATTGTCAAAATTGGAGAAAGTAACTCGTGCCGTTTGATTCTAACAATGCGCTCCAGTCGGTGCAAAAAAACCTGCGCGGCTGAGTTTGGACGTTAAGTGATACCATTATGAAATCTAATCCTGGTAAATACATATATAGAACATTCGCGATATTAACGGTATTTTCGATACTGTTATGGCCGCTAAGTTATTTCCACTACTTTGTGGCGAGTACTCAGGCTTATTCTGGTAATGCAACAGAGGTGCTGGCAGTGAAAGGTAATTTGATTTATTTCTACTTTAATAATTACGAGGGAAATAAACCGAAACAGACTACGACGATGCGTTTTGTTTCTCGGAATTCGCAGATGGGAAGTCGATTATCAGTAGAATTTGATTTCGCTAAACTGGAAAGTGTTTCAAATCAGTTGGGTTTTGTTTTAATAAAAGATTCCAAAAATATAGTTTATGGTAACTTGTTAATCGTTAGTGTACCTGTTTGGTTGTTTAGTGTTGTTTTTACACTTTTAACGATTATTTTCAAAAGAATGAAAAATGCTTGACAGAAAAGCCATTGTTTGGTGTCGATTCCAAGACGTTATAAAATAGGAGGGCTATTGTTAGGGATGCAACCATTTACCAATGGACGCGCTGCGTACAGGACAAAATTGAATCAAACCAACAGGGCGATTCAAAAAATACTCGATGGCCTGACCGCGTGAGCTAGCTTTTTCGTAATTTGATTGGCTTTGTTTTTCTAGGCACCAAGTTTGAATTTCTTCCATAATCGGTAGCGAGTGTTGGCTACCGAACCGACACCGACCTCGCACTGCTTTAATCTGAACTCCGAAGCATAGACCTCTATCCGAGCGCTACTATTAAAACCCACTTCTAGGATGTATCACTGGCATGCATGGGAGATCTGATTATGTTGGAAATTATCGCAATCAAACAATCGCAATCAAACAATCGCAATCGCATTATTTCTTCTTTGAGAGGGGTATCCATGTACTGCTGCTCCAGAGCTGAGAGCTGCTTTTGGTGCATGTAGTTTCGGCAGAGAACGTGGGAGGTGAGAAACAAGTTCATGTGAAAGAACTGAAGGATTGGGCCCGTAGGGGAGCCAACGTAATGATGCGGAGGAAGGAATGCGATGGTTCTACCATGGTTCTCAATAAAATGGTTTCGTTGACTTTGAAGTATTCAATAAATCAACGACTGCCTGAATCAAGGCAAATCCAGTAACGGAAGGAAAACGCAAATGAGTGCTCGTAAAAAGTATGTGGCAGGAATGCAGACCAAGCTTGATCGATGGGATAAAGATATCGATGAACTTGAGAAAAAAACCCAAACCGCCTCAACAGAATTAAAAGCGGAGTATCGGAAGCAAGTTGAGTCGCTTAAAGACAAGCGTGATGAAGCGGCTAGGAAGTTCGAGGAATTGCAAAGTGCCAGCGATAGCGCCTGGGAAGAGCTTAAGGACGGTATGGAACAGGCCTGGAATTCTATAAGCCATGCGTTTAGTTCCGCCAAATCTAAAATTTTCAGTAAAGAAAAAGAAAGCGTTAAATAAAACCCGAGATACTGGCAGTTTGCTCAGTGACTCTTGTCCCTCCCGGCAGGCATACAAGGCTTAAGGAAAGACGGCGATCAATTTTCAACTTCTGCCCCAAGCTGCCTGCCAGACACCCGTTATGTACGCTAACGCACCGACCACCTCAGTCTGTTATTTGTAGTCTATTGCCAATTACCTTGAAAACCTGCGCTGATAAAGAAAAATCTCTCATGAAAAAGCCCTACCAAAACAAAGAACATAATCCCTGGGGTCTACCAGGCGGATCTGGAAGCGATTTTGAGGCGCAGTTCCAACGGGTCAGGCAGCGGATAGGTAAACATTTTTCCAGCAGTGGACCCAGCAAGTTCCTTCTTGCCGTCGTGCTGTTTATGCTAATAGTCGGTATCTGGACGGCCTACTACACCGTCCCCAGTGATTCAGTGGCCGTTGTCCAGCGTTTCGGAAAATACCTCAAGGAAGTGCCCCCGGGGTTACACTTTAAAATTCCGTTCAGGATTGACATAGCCATCATTGTGCCGGTGAAGCGACAATTGAAGCAGGAATTCGGTTTCACCACGCCAGGTGCCAGCGATCCTTACCAAAGTCCCCTGTTTCGGGATGCCAAACGGGAAACCCAGATGGTCACCGGCGATCTGAATGCTGCCCTGGTGGAATGGGTGGTTCAGTATCGGATTTCCGCTCCGGAGAAGTTTCTGTTTGAAGTCCGTCAACCCAGCGAAACTCTGCGCTACGTTTCCGAATCCGTCATGCGGGAGGTCGTCGGCGATCGCACCGTGGATGAGGTCATCACGATTGGTCGCCAGGAGATCGAAAGCCAGGCACTGATCAAAATGCAGGAACTTTCAACCAAATATGTCATGGGTCTCAGCATTGATCAGGTGCAGCTGAAAAATATCAATCCGCCGGAACCGGTCCAGGAATCGTTCAATGAAGTCAACCAGGCCCAGCAAGAGAAGGAAAAACTGATCAACGAAGCCCGTCGTGAATACAACAAAGTGATCCCCTTGGCGAAAGGCGAAAAAGATCAGCGCATCCGCGAAGCCGACGGCTACAGACTTAAACGCATCAATGAAGCCGAGGGGGATATTGCCCGCTTCAATGCACTGTTCGCCGAATACAGCAAGGCGCCTGAGGTGACCCGCCGCCGTATCTATATTGAAACACTGCAGGTTGTGATGCCGGGTATTCACAGCAAAATCATCATCGATGGTGAAAATGGCGGCATTCTCCCTTTTCTAAATCTCAGCAATCAACTCAGCAGCAATCCACGCGGGCCCAAGCCATGAAAGGCAAAGCACTCTCATTCATCCTGATCATCTTGCTGGTCGGAAGTTATGTCCTGTTTAGTTCGCTCTACACCGTGGGTGAAATTGAACAAGTCATCATTACTCAATTCGGCAAGCCAGTAGGCAATCCGATTACCACTGCAGGGTTGAAAATAAAAGTACCTTTTATTCAAGAGGTCAATCCCATCGATAAACGAGTGCTGGAATGGGATGGCAGCCCGTCGGATATGCCCACCAAGGATAAGCTCTATATTTCAGTGGATATCTATGCCCGTTGGCGGATTACCGACCCTTTACAGTATTTCCTGCGTCTTCGGGACGAACGTAGCGCGCAATCCCGTCTCGATGACATCCTGGGTAGCGAAACCCGCAATGCCGTTGCCAAGCATGAGCTGATCGAAATCATCCGTACCACCAAGGACCGGATTCCGATGCGTGACACTCTACTGACCGGTTCCACTCAAGAGCTGGATATGGGTACCCTGGTACCAATTCAAAAAGGTCGCAAACAGGTGGAAGCCGATATATTTAAGGCTGGGGCGGATAAGGTGCGCGTGTTTGGCATTGAACTGCTGGATATCCGTTTTAAACGGATCAATTACAACGAGAGTGTCCGCCCTAAAATTTATGACCGAATGATCAGCGAGCGTCGCCAGATCGCTGAACGTTTTCTTTCTGAGGGACATGGCGAAGCTGCCCGAATTCGTGGCAATCGAGTACGAGATCTTAATAAAATCCAATCGGAAGCCTATCGACACGTGGAAGAAATTCGCGGCCTTGCCGATGCCAAAGCCACCGAAATCTATACCAGCGCCTATAATCAAAGTTCGGATGCGGTGGATTTTTACGAGTTCACCCGGACCATGCAGGCTTACAGAACGATTATTTCCGATAACACCACCTTGGTGCTTTCCACGGATAGTGACCTTTTAAAATATCTGCAAGGCATGGCACCGAATACGGGTAATAACAAAGGTTCCAATGCAGCGCTGACCGCTGCTGACTCGATCAGCAACAAATAACGGAATGTTGACCTCCCAGCGACCAGCCTATCTCTCAAGATCGCGGAGGGTCCAGGCGGGGAGCAAAATCAATTCAACAAGCAGTAAGCCACTCAAATGTTTTGTCTGAAGTATCAGGAAGGGAATCGGTGATTTTTAAGCTAAGAGATAGATTTTGGTTAAAATGGCATCAAAATACAATGTTCAGAGCAATAGCCTGTTCTCAGCCACACTTGACTGGAGTTGATGAGTAGTGGGGAAGGGCAATTTTTACCTAAAAGCCATAATTTGGTGTCGATTTTAAGACGCTCTAAAATAGGAGGGTAATTGTAGGGATGTAACCGTGTTTGTCATCCCGTAGCACAAACGGGACAAGCATGATTTTGCGGCGCATCTGTTCACGACTGGCGTTAAATTACCAGGTTGTTACACTTGCACAATTTATTGTACAAGTTATACTTGAGCAATATCTTGTACAGATAAGGTGATTCCCTATGAGAGTTATTAGTTTCTCTGATGCTCGAAATAAACTAAAAAATGTTTTAGATCAAGTAGTTAGCGATGCAGACTACACTATTATTACCCGCAGGGACTCTGAGGATGCGGTTGTTATGTCCTTGGATCAATTCAATGGGCTTATGGAAACAGTCCATTTGCTTAAAAGCCCAACAAACGCGGCCCATCTATCGAAATCCATTAAGCAATACCGTGCCGGTAAAACCAAGCAGCATGGGCTAACTGATGATTGAAGTTCTTTCATGGACTAGAGAGGCTTGGTCGGACTATTTGTATTGGCAAACGCAAGATAAGAAAACACCTAAGCGTATTAATAAGCTTATCCAAAATACTCAACAATCTCCATTTGAAGGTATTGGCAAACCCGAACCCTTGAAAGAAAATTTGATGGGTTTCTGGTCTCGTCGTATCGACGATACGAATCGATTAGTCTATGCGGTCGATGACAAGCAACTAACAATAATCTCATGCCGCTACCATTATGAAAATTATTTAAATGAAAAATAATTTAAAAAGTGCCACAACACAAATGGGAATGGCATAAGTTTCATGGCAATCCGACTGATTTCAGGCGCGATTATGCTTTGGCTAGTCGTATGAATAAGCAGTGAAACTCAGATCGGTCTAGGCAACTGGTTATCAGCATTTGCCTTGTTCACTTATGCCGCTGTCTGGTTCCGTATTAATGTTACAACGTGTTAATGGCACCCAACAAGTCGTTCCAGCGGATCGCTCGTAAATGGCCGGTCCCTGAACTCGGTCGTTAGAAGGCGGGAAAAAGTTTCAGATGAGGCAAAGGAAAGAATGCTCGAGCAGACAAATCAGATTTTTCCAAATATCAGGCAGGTCTCTTGTGAAGAGCAAATTATTATGGGAGGAGAATTATTGAATGAAAATGGAACGAGAAAAATGGAACGGGACACGCCTAATTTAGAGTGTCAGTTTCTCCAGCGGCAATAGACGCTCGATCAATGCTCGCAGAGCGACGAGGGTCGGGTAGATCTCAGTAAGGCGATCGAGTAGTTCGTTTATCATGATGGTTATACCCTCAATGGTCGGAAAATTTCTAAGTTATCTCTGTCTAGGTAGATATTTAATGTCCAATGGCGAGGAAATTTTTATGCGCATTAAATCACTAATGATTGGTTAATTTTTTACTTTGAAAGGGCTGTTCCCTCTCGGTCTAAGTCTTTAAATAGGGCATTTATATTCTTATAGCGTGTACCGTGTCCGTTTTCCGTTTCCTTCATCGCTTCTAATGTACTCAATGAGATCAAATGTGCTTGAATCAGAGAAAATTTTATAGTAGCATGCCGCCCGATTTTCCACATTATTAACTTGTTAGTAACACTTTTTTTGAATAGGGTAGTCCATGCCATCCACGTTTTTTTCACCCGTATCCAACTGTTTTTCAACGCCACATGCTCCTCAGGCACAGAGATCGGATGGCAGTACTTCTAATACTAATAATAGTACCAGTCGCCATATTTGGACTGGAGTCCGCGTATTAAGGGCAGGGGTTAGTCGTTTGGGCGAGCAGGTATCCGGCTGCTTGCGAATGCCTTTTCGTCAGAGGCAACAGGAACTGGCGGCAGTTTTTGGCGTTACAAGAGAACAACTTGAACGTTGGGTGCATGAAGGTCGAATTTCAAGTGATCAAGAAATATCTGAATTTTATCCAACTTATGAAAGTACTCTCGAGAGGTTTCGAAGAAACATTGCAGATAAAATTATAGAACGAAACCAACACGCTTTACGGAACCCCCATATTAGGCTTCAACTGAACGGCATTGATCTTCCTTCTGCGCTTCGGGAAATTACTGAATTTCTTTACCCATTTGTAATAGTGGATTTTCAATATCCCGATATTAATACACCCGACAACAATGGCGTGACACTCGCCTATATCGCTGCCCAGGAAGGGCTTAACGACACCCTCCGCCTTCTTGTCAAGGGTTTGGGCGCTGAGATCAATGCGCCGATCAATAATGGTGGAACGCCTGTCTATATCGCCGCTCAAGAAGGCCGCAACGACACCCTCCGCGTTCTTGTCAAGGAGTTGGGTGCTGAGGTCAATACGCCAACCGATGATGATGGTGTAACGCCTGTCTGTATCGCTGCCGCACAAGGC
>JARRRL010000107.1:0-7883 GCA_037380725.1 Gammaproteobacteria bacterium
TAGCGCTGTTTAAAAACAAATTGGAGTAATGTGACGACCACAAGACGACGCAATTCGATGTCCATTATTACTTTTGGCTTTAACATTATTACTTTTGGCTTCAACTATCTACTTTGTCTATGAGCGCATTGAGGGGTTATAGACTTGCTTTGAAAGTCAGAATTGTAATAAGCTCAAGGCAACGCTACTTCGGTGATTGCGCCTATGCAACGTGTTCCTCAACAGACTAAATGGCAGTCAAGACTCTGGTATTGCTTAAAATACAGTGGTTTTTTTGTACTGTTGTTGTCTTTGCTTGGGCAGCCAGTGCTGGCGTCGCAAGTGAGGAAGTGCGCAATGGTTCCGACTTCATCGTCGTTAAGCAGCGCTAGGCATGCTCCAGTCGGGCGCTCTGTATCGCAGCATCATCATCATCGTGCGATGGGAATCCAATCCAAAACGAACTCACTCGTTCAGTCAATGTCAGTTAAGTCAATGCCAGTTAAGTCAGCGTCAGTGAATTCAATAAGTTCCCATCATACCGATGGCGCTTGCGGTGCTTGTAAAAATTGCTCGGACTGCGAATGTTTGGCGTCGTCGTGCAGTGTGCCGCTATTGGCGCTACTGGTTCTGCCCATCACCATCACGGCCAACACGTCGTGTGTTTTTAACGTTGAGAACGGTGAAAATCCGAATTGTAATCGGTTTTCAACGCTTTTTCGCCCGCCCATCCTCTCCCTCTAAAACAGGAAAGGCCCGTCCAAATTCAGGATGTTACCACCTGTTTTACCTTTTTTTATCCGCTGCGCGGGCCATACCCCGCTCGTTAGATCTTGAAATACCACAAAACGGGTAAACCGTTATGAAAAAATGGCTTGTTTGTATGCTGTTTGCGTCAATCGTGCTGACGCAAACACCGTGGAGCTTTGCTCAGTCTCATGATCGACAATTGTCGAAAGACCCACAATTGACGAAAAAACTAAAACTGACGGTGGAAATGGCTGTTTCCGTGGCAATGGATGTTGATCCATGGTTGAACGGCAGTCGTCACCGTGAGACGGCGCTTGATCGCGAAGCCTTATCTGCTTTCGCGCTGCCTGACCCCATGATCAATGTGGTGGCTGCCAATTTTCCCGTGGACGGTTTTGATATTCATCAAGAACCCATGACGCAACTGATGGTGAGCGTCAGTCAGTCCTTCCCACGGGGCAGCAGTCGGTACCTGTCCCGTCGTCAGAAGCAAGAACTGGCTAAGCAGGAACCTTGGTTACGCGTGGATCGCAGAGCCAAAGTGAAAGCAACGGTGACGCTTTTATGGCTGGAAGCGTTCAAAGCACAGGAAAGTATTCGCTTGATCGAAGATGATCGGGCGTTATTTGAACATTTGGTGGATGCGACGCTCATCAGCTATTCGTCGGCGATGTCTTCAACAATCGGGGCATCGGCAATGGGGGGGCGAACGCGTCAGCAAGATGTGATTCGAGCCCAGTTGGAATTGACTCGCCTTGATGATCGACTCACTGTGTTGCGGCAACAGCAGGAAACGGCTCGACAACGTTTGTCTGAATGGATTGGTGACCCAGCAGCCTGGCCTCTGGCTTCCGTTTTGCCGGAACCCCTTGCTTCAAAACAGCAGTTTTGGCACCAGTTGGCCTCACAAAACGCCGTTCAACATTCAGCACAGAACGAGATATTCTTTTACGAGCACATTAAACAGCATCCGGTTTTACAAGCTTTTGATCAACGTCTGCGCGCGATGGAAACCGGCGTGACCCTCGCACGTCAGCAGTTTAAGCCAGCGTGGCGGGTTACGGCGCAGTACGGCTACCGGGATGACGATCCGCTGGGTCGTGATCGCGCTGATTTGTTTTCCGTGGGTGTCGGTCTTGAATTACCCTTGACGGGGTATCGGCAGGACAACGCGGTACGCAGTGCCGCTCATCAAGTGGCGGCGCTCAAGTCTGAAAAACAATTGATGCTTCGGAAGATGCTGGCTGAATTGCGTGGCGCGCTCGCACAGTTTCAGCACCTCAATGAACGCGCTGAGCGTTACGACCAACAACTGCTGCCTCAAATGGCCGAGCAAGCTGAAGCCGCTTTGGCCGCTTACAACAACGACGATGGTAATTTTGCTGAAGCGGTGCGGGCGCGAATCGCAGAGTTGAATGCGAAAATTGATGCGCTCGGTATTTCAGTTGAACAACAGCAAAACTTGGCCAATCTACTTTATCTGACCAGCGATGAGCAATTGTGCGATGAGCAATCGTGCCGTGATCCATCGAATGCAACAACAGAAAAACACGGGGAATAATGATGCGCAAGATGAAATTGCCAATGGGCCTTGCCCCGAGCGTATTAATAGATGTGTTAATAGGTCTGTTATTAGGGGCCTTATTGGGTGCCCTGGGTATGTGGATCGCGCTGGATTATGGTCGCAATCGTAACAGCGATGACCCAGCGCTTTACGAACCTGAAGCGGATAAACCACTGTATTGGGTGGCTCCGATGGATCCCAATTACAAACGCGATCAACCGGGTAAGTCACCGATGGGTATGGATTTAGTTCCGGTTTATCCGACAAAATCGCGTGAATCCGAAACGGGAACCGTTACCGTATCACCTAATGTGATTCAAAATTTGGGCGTGCGTACTGCCATCGTAACGCGCGGTCGTTTAGCGGCGACGGTGAATACGGTGGGATATGTGCAATACGACGAAGATCGATTAATTCACATTCACCCACGTGTTGAAGGTTGGGTTGAACACTTGTATGTCAAAGCGGCTGGTGACCCAGTGGAAAAAGGTGAGCCCCTGTATGCCTTGTATTCGCCTACCTTGGTGAACGCACAGGAAGAGTTGTTACTGGCGATCAAGCGCCATAACTCGACATTGATCACGGCAGCGGTGGATCGCTTGTCGGCGTTGCAGGTCCCTGAATTTGAAATTCAGCGACTTAAAAAATCCGGTGTGGTCAGTCAAACCGTCACCATCGCTGCGCCGCAATCGGGTGTGCTGGATAACTTGAATACTCGCGAAGGGATGTTTGTGAAACCGGGCATGGAGATGATGTCCATTGGGCAGTTGGAGCACATTTGGGTGATCGGAGAAGTGTTTGAACGTCAGGCTAACTTGGTGCAAGAAGGGAATCCAGTGCGTATGCGTCTTGATTATGTCCCGGGGCGTGAGTGGCACGGCGCTGTCGATTACAGTTATCCCTCCCTCAACAGCAAAACCCGGACGGCGCAGTTTCGAATTCACTTCGATAATCCGGATCGGTATTTACGACCAGGCATGTTTGTGCAAATGACCATTGAGACGACCCCGTCGTCGTCATCGGCTTTATTAATTCCTCGTGAGGCGTTAATTCGGACGGGCCATCAATCTCGGGTCGTGTTGGATATGGGTGCTGGACGCTTTAAATCCATTGCGGTCGAGGTTGGGCGTATCGCGGACGATCAGGTGGAAATTTTGTCTGGTTTGAAAGAAGGGGACTGCATCGTGACGTCTGCTCAGTTTCTCATTGATTCGGAATCCAGTAAAACGTCGGATTTCCGCCGCATGGATCATGGTGACGCGTTTCAAGGTCATGGTTCGAAGTCGGAAGAGGGCGAATCGAGAGAAGGTATGCGTCATGATTAAAAGCATAATAAATTGGTCGGTTCAAAATCGTTTTTTCGTGTTGTTGGTAAGCGTGATTATCGTGGGCGTGGGCGCGTGGTCATTGAGTCAGACACCGGTGGATGCCATTCCCGATTTATCGGATGTGCAAGTGATCATCAAAACCAGCTATCCAGGCCAAGCGCCTCAAGTGGTTGAAGATCAGGTCACGTACCCACTCACCACGGCCATGCTCTCCGTGCCTGGCGCGGTGACGGTGCGAGGGTATTCGTTTTTTGGTGACTCCTACATCTACGTCATCTTTGATGAAGACACGGATTTGTACTGGGCGCGTTCGCGGGTGATGGAGTATTTATCACAGGCGGCACCGATGCTGCCTGCTCAGGCTAAAACGCAATTGGGCCCGGATGCGACTGGTGTGGGTTGGGTGTATTTGTACGCGTTGCTGGATCGAAGTGGTCAGCACGATATCGCGCAGTTACGACGATTACAGGATTGGTTTTTAAAGTATGAATTGCAAACGGTGGAGGGTGTTTCGGAAGTTTCAGCGCTGGGCGGCATGGTCAAACAATATCAGGTCAAGGTAAATCCGGAAAAATTACGCGCGTTCAACATGCCGCTTTCCCACATTCAAATGGCTATTCAGCGCGGTAATCAGGAGGTTGGGGCCTCTGTGGTCGAAATGGCGGAAGCGGAATACATGGTTCGCACCAATGGTTACATTCAAAGTATGGAGGATCTGGCTCAGATTCCATTGGGATTGGACGCGAACGGCACACCGCTTTTACTAAAAGATGTGGCTGAAATTGAACGTGGACCGCAGATGCGTCGTGGGATTGCGGAATTAAATGGTCAGGGTGAAGTGGTCGGTGGTATCGTCGTGATGCGTGTCGGTGAAAATGCACAAAAAACCATTCAAGGTGTTAAAGCAAAATTGGAATCGCTGCGAGCGGGTTTACCGAAAGGGGTCGAGATCGTACCGGTTTACGATCGATCGGATCTGATTGAGGGCGCGGTGAATAACCTCTGGCACAAACTGGTAGAGGAATTTGCCGTAGTGGCCCTGGTGTGTGTGGTATTTTTATTTCATGTGCGCTCGAGCTTGGTGGCCTTGATCAGTTTACCGGTTGGGATTCTGGCTGCTTTTATTGTTATGCACTGGCAAGGCATTAACGCCAACATCATGTCATTAGGGGGACTGGCGATTGCCATTGGTGCTATGATAGACGGCGCCATTGTGATGATTGAAAATCTGCATAAACGAATGGAAACAAACCCCATAACGCCCGAAAATCGCTGGCGCCTTGTGGCGGATTCAGCGGCTGAGGTTGGCCCGTCTTTATTTTTCAGTCTTTTGATAATTACCGTCAGTTTTGTGCCAGTGTTAACCTTGGAAGCACAAGAAGGTCGCCTGTTCTCCCCTTTGGTCTATACCAAAACATACGCCATGGCGGCCAGCGCCTTGTTGGCGATAACGTTGATACCGGTGTTAATGGGGTATTTCATTCGAGGTAAGGTGCTGCCGGAGCACAAAAATCCATTGAATCGACTGTTGATTAAAGTATACATGCCCGCACTGAAGGGCGTCTTACGTTTCCCCAAAACGACGGTATTGGGGGCGGTATTGATCACCGCTGTGGGGTTTTGGCCGGTGACGCAAATTGGCAGTGAATTCATGCCACCTTTAGACGAAGGCGATCTAATGTATATGCCCACGACGTATCCCGGGCTGTCCATTGGTAAAGCTCGGGAAATTTTACAGCAGACGGACAAACTGATTGCCACGGTGCCGGAAGTAAAACGTGTTTTCGGTAAAATTGGCCGAGCGGAAACCGCGACCGATCCCGCGCCCCTCACCATGATCGAAACCTTTATTCAACTGAAACCCAAATCGCAGTGGCGCAGCGGTATGGACACCGAGCGCTTAATAAAAACGCTGGATTCGGTGGTGAAATTACCCGGATTAACCAACGCGTGGGTGATGCCGATTAAAACGCGTATTGACATGTTGGCCACGGGCATTAAAACGCCTGTGGGCATTAAGGTAGCCGGGCCCGATTTAAACGAGATAGAAAAAATTGGCAAACAATTGGAACAGGTGCTCCAAAAGGTCTCTGGCACCGCGTCCGTGTATTCGGAGCGCGTGGCGGGTGGGCGTTATATTAAAGTGGACATTCAGCGTGAACAGGCGGCGCGTTATGGACTCAATATGGCGGATGTGCAACAAGTGGTTGCGACGGCGATTGGTGGGGTGAATGTGGCGCAAACCATCGAAGGTTTGGAGCGTTACCCGATCAATGTACGTTATCCGCAGCATTATCGTAATTCCCCGGAGCAATTAGCCTTGTTGCCCATTGTAACCGCCGGTGGAGCGCGCCTCACACTGGGTGATGTCGCGCGGGTCTATGTGGAAGACGGTCCACCGGCAATTAAAAGTGAAAACGCGCGTTTGAATGGGTGGACTTTTGTTGATATCGATGGCGTAGACGTTGGTCGTTACGTACAACATGCTCAGGCCGTGGTTCGAGAACAAGTCAAGCTGCCAGAGGGCTATTCGTTGAATTGGTCGGGGCAGTATGAGTATATGCTTCGCGCCAAAGCCAAGCTGATGTATGTGGTGCCATTAACGATCGCGATTATCATTGTGCTGCTGTATTTGAATTTCCGGCGATTTGCAGAAGTGCTCATCATTATGTTGGCCTTACCCGTGGCCATGACGGGGTCAATCTGGATGATGTACTGGCTTGACTATAATTTTTCCGTCGCGGTTGGTGTTGGTTTCATTGCCTTGGCCGGTGTAGCCGTGGAAATCGGCGTCATTATGTTGGTGTATCTCAATCAGGCTTATGCGCACATGCTGATGCAGTGCCAACAAGCGGGTATGGTGCCACAAGTGGAGCAACTGCGAGAGGCAGTGCTGCATGGCGCTGGACTGCGTGTGCGACCGGTCATGATGACGGCTGTTGCCGTGATTGCTGGATTATTGCCCATTGTGGCTGGTAGTGGGGTTGGCTCTGAGATCATGAGTCGGATAGCGGTCCCGATGATTGGCGGCATGTTGGGTGCGGTTGTCTTAACTTTGCTGCTTTTGCCAACCGTTTTTTATTTGTGGAAGTTGCTCACACAGAAAATGAACTTTCTTTAAGTCGATGATATCGCGTTAACGATAATAACTTTTTGATAATAAAGCTTAAACAGGCGTAAGTCTTTGAACGTAAGTCTCTGTGCAGCATACCGAGATCGGATCAAAGGAGGGGGATAGCTTGGAGCTTATTGCCTGCCGTGGAATGGTGCTTTTCAGAAGATAGCGCCATCCAAATTGATGAATTTATATTCAATATCGTGAAATCCTCCTACAGTACCTGTATCAGACAGTTGATCTTTTACCAAACGTGCGGCATCATCGGCATACGCGCATGAGCCGTCTTGTAATAAAAAATACGATTTGATTTAAGCGATGAAGCGTTTTTTTCAAAAAAAGGGAAAAGCTGATTCGGTGGTGTTAGGTTAATTGAAAGAAATTTTGGTCGAGCATAAGCCAAGACTGGCAAGGTTCTTTTCTTTGAAGAATACCTAGATCTTGCTGGGCAGTTCAACGTTTAAGGTATTGAAAATAAGCACCCACTTTGGCCATCTGCACTGAAAGACTCCCGCACATTGGAACGGCACCAAACACCACTTCCATATGTCGCCTACACCTGAAAACTTTAAGCGAAAACCAATTCAATTTAACGTTCTCTATCCTTAATTTATGACACATTTTTTAAGCGATTTTGTTGAAAAACGAGAGATGAAAAAGGACACAAGAAATGCCGGACTTATTTTTTTGTTCAAGTCGATACACACTGCAGCAGACTGCATCCGTTCACAGTGAAATGGCTGTTTTGGAGAAATCGAACTCGTGCTGTTCAATACAAAGCAGTAATGACGAGCGGGAAAGTTTGAAACAGCTGACGCGTAGCGCTACGTTTCCTTGTGCGGTCAAGGATGATGAGGTACAGATAGTGCCAGCGCGTTGCTCACCCATTCATTCCATACTCGACTCGAGAGCCAGTATGGGCGCGGTTTCGCTCAGTACGCGTTTCAATGAAATAAAAATAAATACGGATCCGACGGCGTGTCGATCCGGTTTGCTGGACCAAACGGACGCCCCGATTGACGCTATGAAATCAGATATTGAAAGAATTTTGGCAAAGGATGATATTTCTTTACAATTGGGCAGTACGTTGATGAACGAAATTCAAGAAGCTCTGTTAATCGGATCAAAAGATGACATCGACATGGTC
>JARRRL010000107.1:7908-12817 GCA_037380725.1 Gammaproteobacteria bacterium
AACATGAAAAATGCTACTTTGAACAACCCTTCAGGGTGCTTACTATGAACCCGCTCAGCGCATCGACAAAATACGTGCCGCCACGTCTTAGGCATAACGCCATCCCAGCATTGGTGGATGCGCATTCAGCAAAAACGAGCGCCACATCAGAACCGGTGATCAGCACTTGCACGAATACCGATCCCATCAGTCTAAAAAATATTGCTTGGGAGCGATTGAGCAATGTGAAAAAATCAATCGACGGGACCGTAGGTGTTTATTTTCTTTATTTTGATAATCACCTTCAATCCGATCTGTGTCTTAAATTGACGCCAGACCCATACAATGAGCATTACTGCGCCAATTTATTTCAATTTATGGGCCTTTACACGCCTGAATCTATTTTACTCGATCGAAAATCGGATTGTTATACGGCTTTGTGCCGAGCACTGTATGAACGCAGCGAATTTTATGAAACTACAGGTTTGATCAATCGCAGTAATAAAATGTACGATTTGCTGAAGAAAATAGAAAGTTTCGCGCCATCCATTGATCATGTTTTAATCATGACTTGCGTTCAAGGTCGCTCATTGGATTCGGTCAAAAAAGGGGATTGGAGCTACGAAGCGCTGAATGATGATCAATTTTATGTTGATTTTGGTAAAGGTCTTGTTGCGGATGCTTTCGTGTTGAACAGTGATCGTTATTATTTTCTGTATGCGCATAATCCCGGTAATTTTAGATTACCCTATCCGAAGCATAATATGCGCACATCACCATTGTGTTTTATTGATCAGTCTGTGGATGCTTTGCGCAGCAAAGTACCACTCTTACATCAAAAAACATTGATGTGTAAATTTAATCAGCTTATGGATATGAGCATTTCGAACTCGAATAAGCGGTTTCCGCATAGGGATCTTCTCAGCAGATACAGTGAGCATCAAATCAATCAAGAACGAATCGAAGAGCAGAAGCACATTGTGATCGCGTCTCACTTGAGGGAAAGCGAGGTCTCGGAATCGGAAAAGGCGAAACGTGAAAAAATTCAGGACATTAATTTTCTGGATTTTTCACTCTCCATCGATGTTCTTGTTGATAGGCTCTGCGATGATCTGTCAACCGAAACGCGCTATGAAATCAATGACAAGCAAAAGTCTTACATTAAAAAAGGGATAGCAGAAGCCTTCATTGCGATTGGGTCTGATGGGGTTCGAGACGCGATCACACGTTTGCACGCCGCATTGCCTGAGCATCCGTTAAAGACATCTATTCCTGTCCCTTTGCTTCTCGCGAACCAAGCAAGCGTTCGTACTTGTGTGAGCGATCAGAACTCGAGACACCTACAAATCACACAAGCGTTCCACGAGAATCAAGAGAAACGGACTGAATTTGTATCGTCCATTTGAAAATTCTGTTATGAGTTTTGACTCTTAAAATACGGTAATTCCAGTGCTTCTTGTGGTGTGATTCGTTTATTTGGATCTCTAATCAGTAATTTTGCAATGACCTCATCTAAAGTCTCGCCTTTGAGGTCACGAAGAATGCGATCATCTATATTAGCATTAGCATTAGCATTAGCATTAGCATTAGCATTAGCATTAGCTTCGGGATCATTGGGGATGGATATTCTGAAAAATACGGGGCGATAGCGATTTTCTCCTGGGTATTTAAATTTCATTTTTTCTACTGTTGCTTCTACTTTTTTCTTTTCCTTGCCCATCGAAAAGTTTAACGGATGTCTTCCGTATCGCAGCTCAAGTAGCGACATGCCCAACGAGAAGGCATCGTGTTTTATTGGTATATTAATTATATTGAGTGCTTCAGAATTCGGAAATATTTTTTCAAGAGTTTCCTGATATTCTTTTTTTAGCGCCTCCTGAAGAGGTCTATCAAGCGCCTCCTGAAGAGGTCTATCAAGCGCCTTCTGAAGTACTTTTCCAAGTGCTTCAGGAGGAGAAAATTCGGGGGTACCGGCATAAAAATTATTTTTTATATTCCCTACATGTGTTAATGATCCAAAATCCCCAAGCTTGATTCCTTTTTTTCCGTGTAAAAAATTTCCTGGTTTGATATCGCGATGAGATAGGCCTTTCTTGTGAAGCTCGTTGATGCATTGAGTATAGCTTTTCGCAATATTTCTTACTTCTTGTTCGTGGTGTTCTATACCATTGTTATATATATTTTCATGAAGATTGCAAATAGTTTTTACTCCATCCTGTGATCCGGCAAGACTCATAAAAATATATGATTTTTCTTCTGTTTTGGCATAATCACGAAATGTAATAAAGTAACGGTTATTGTTAGGTTCGTTTTCGAACCGTTTTTCTAAAATATTCTTTTCTTCTTCAGCCAACCTATTGGGTTCGGATTTGATTTTTTTAACGGCTACGATTTCTCCGGTTTTAATGCTCCTGGCTAGGCGAACCTTTCCAAAAGTACCTTCGCCAAGTTTGTGTTTGGAATTTGAGTCGAAAGATATATCATGAAGTTGATGTAAGGATTCAATTTCATCTTTGTGGAGTTGCTCGTTCAGTGTGTTCATGAGCTCGTAAATGTCACCGCTTTCGGCTCTAATTTGAGTGAAAGGTGCGCGGCGAAAAATGTCATCTTTTTTAAAGGATTTAAATTTATTTTTGGGTTGATGTTTATTTATTGATAAAGAAATTTCTTTATTTATTGACAAAGCAATTTCTTTATTTACTTCTTCAGAAAAATATTTAACTCTGTCAAAATCTACAGTTTTGACAGAATCTAAAAAACCTTTAGAAGGTTCATTGGAAATATCAATATGATTGATTCCTAAATAATCATGAAGTTTAAGCCTTCGTCTGGGTGTATGGATGGCGTTTAAATTCTCGGCACTTAGCTTTTCTTTGTCTAGAAAAGCGTTATATTGGTAATCCAATGCTGTATTTTTTATTAATGTTTCAATTTTATGTTCTATGCAATTTCTACTTATGGATTTGATGGCGGCATCGATGTAACGGGCCACCTTTTTCTTGTGTTGAGTGGAGAATAATTTTATGGATTCGTCACTGTGTGATTTCAGGTTATCAAGAATGTCATTTTTTAGTAAACTGGGGTAGATATAATTTGTTTTGGAGAGCCGGTTTATCTCCCGTGAAATATATAATTTTACATTTGATTTTTGGGGATTTGAATCGTGGCTGAGGCCCGGTAATAAGCATCGTTTTACAAAATGTGCGAGCTGCCCCAGTCGGCATTTTGAACTTGATTGATTGATGGCGTTGAGAAGGCCGCTTTCTGTGATGTCTGGATCAGACATTTCTTTAGTAAAATATAGTCTTTGTCTAGCTTTTTTGTGCACAATATTTAAATCCTGCAGCTTGTATTTTTTGTGGACAGTCTGTGTATCTGGACAAATATTTTGATGAATCTGGGAGGGGGTGGGGTTAGAATTGATGCTACCACTACGGTAAGGCATGATTATGATCTCTCTGTGCTTGGCTATCAAAAAAGGCTTGTGTTTATTTTTATACAGCTGATCCCGTAATGCTATCACTGTATTTTCACATTGTAAGTTTTTGATGAGGTGAGCCAGATTAAATGTTATATTATTATCGTATATTCTATACCTGAGTAATATATTTTATAAGAACCGCTATGAACGTGTTCTAAAAAACATAACCAGTGTTTAACTTGAGCGTGGACATCGTGTTGCTGGCTTGTTGAAGTCCGTATCGAAGCTTGTGCTGAATCGGAATCCTTTCAACGCGCGATGCTTTAAATAAATAGAATTTTTATGGTCTATGTATATACTATTGTATCCCAGTTTTCAATACCATTACCATTTGTTTTTTCAGTTGCTGATCGTGTTATATATGCTTACATCTGGTGTTCTAGAACAGAAACTTAGAACGTTGTTTAGGCATGGTGTTTCACCGGGATAGCCATATCTGCCGTTCTGGGGACTGGCGTCAAAAGGACGCGATACCCTCGGTTTCGAAAAAACACTTTTTGAACGTATAGAGACCCCGGTCAAAAAATGTCTGGCAACGTGTTACGAGGACGGTATTGATCAAGAGAAACGGGCTTATTTTGCATTATTCATTCTCAACTCCTGTTGAGAGTTTTGACTGCTAAAATAAGGTAATCTCAGCGCATCTTCTGGTGTGATTCGTTGTTCGGGATCCCTAACCAGTAATTTTGCAATGACCTCATCTAAAGTCTCACCATTAAGCTCATGAACAATGCGATTATCTATAGCATCAGCATTGGGATCATCGGGGATAGATATCTTGACAAATGGATTGCGATAGACGTTTTCAGATAAACGTATACTTTCTTTTTCTACTTTTGCCATTTCATTCAAAATGTTTAACGAACCTGTTTCTAATGTTCCACATTTGAGCTGAAGAAGTGTTATACCCAACGAGAAGGCGTCGTGTTTTTCTGGTGTATATGAATGTTGGTTATAATCATTTGTTTCAACTACTTTTGAAGACGGAATAACTTTTTTAAGTACTTCTGGGGGAAAAAAATCGAGGGTGCCAGGGAAGAAATTTTCTGTTCCCTTTATCTTTTCCTTTCCTGTCTCTGTTGCTGTTCCGAAATCACCAAGTTTGATTCCATTTTTCCCGTGAAAAAAATTATCTGGTTTGATATCGCGATGATGGATTCCTTTCTTGTGAAGCTCGCTGACGCATTGAGTATATCTTTTCGCGATTGCTTTAACTTGTTGCTCGTGCTGTGCTTTACCGTTGATCATTTTTTGCTCGTGGAGGGCTTTAATGGTTTTTGCCCCGTTTTGTGATCCGCCAAAACTCATAAAGAGATATGATTTTTTATCTGATACGGCGAAATCGCGAAATGTAATAAAGTAATCGTTATTGTTGAATTCATTTTTGAATTTATTTTTTAGTAACGCTACTTCATTTGTAGTGGATTCGAGAATTTTTTTGTCGACGGA
>JARRRL010000108.1:0-11039 GCA_037380725.1 Gammaproteobacteria bacterium
TCCCCGGTTTGATGAGGAGCATGAGGCTTTTCGCCAGAAAGCGCTGCTGACTTTAATTTTTTGCGCTTTCGTAGTGCCAAATTACTAACTCTGATGAGGGTATGGTCACCTTCATTGTAACGCCTGTGCTCCATGGGTACGGGGACAAGTTCCCAGTTGATCCTTCGCAGTACTAAAGCATTAGGGCTGATTCGGGTATGTTCATCTTCATTGCCACGCCTGAATTCTGGAGGTACTGGGACAAGTTTCCTGATGCGCTTTCGTTTGTACAAGGCATCAAGGCTGATTCGGGTATGTTCATCTTCATTGTTATGTCTGAATTCCGGAGGTATTAGGACAAGCTTCCTGCTGCGCTTTCGTTTTTTCAAAGCATTAGGGCTGATTCGGGTATGCTCATCTTCATTGTCACGCCTGCATTCCGGGGGAACCGGAACAAGCTTTTGTTTGGGTTCCCTCGGCCCTAAGTGACCTTGAGCGAGAGCGGCACTGTTATGTTCGCCGCTCAGCTGAACTTTGCCAGAAGTGGTTCTGGGATTTCTGAGATCAGCGCTAGCCGAAGTTTCGACTCTATGATAAGGATAAGCCAAAGATTCAGTTAAGTTGGAGATCGGGTGCTGTTCAGAAAACGAGATTATAAAGCTTTTCTGATTTTCATGGGCCGCTTGATGCAGGCCTTGGTTCCAGTTTGAAGCGTTAATTCGATTGTTCATAAAATTGTTCAAAGCTCTTTAAGCATTCGTTATGTTGTAAGGATTCAGAGCATCAAGTGATCTTATCCATCAATATCCTCTGTCCGCTGAGATAGGCCGTCAGCAGTTTTGCTCGAAAAAGACCCTCCTGAGCCAAGCGTATCATTTTAGAGTCAATTTGAAAAATTTATCGGGAAATATCACTCAACTCAGAAAGCATGCCAGAGTTTGAAAATACCTTTATCTAAACTTCGATAAAGCAAAACAATTGGAGTCCACAGCACGCGTTGACCAGGGCGATCTAGCTATAAAAATCCAAATGCTATCTTGACATTGAATTTAAGATAAAAATCAATATTATATCCTCCATACACTGGGAGAAAACCATACCATCTGATCAAATAGTAAGCGCCGCCTCAGGCCCAAGGAAAAGATTCAGGCAACCACTGCAAGATAATGAGTGCCACAATCAAAGACGAATATCGGGAAAAGAGAAAGGATGTTGTTTGGTTAATTATTACTAGGTAGCCCTGTGTTGGCGACCTTAGCTGGGAAGGATCAGAGTTCATGAATCAGAATCTTGCGGATGAATTGATCACGATGATGACGGAAGACCAGCGCTTATTGCAGCAACTCTTTGATTCTGGAAAGCTACCCTCTGGATCATATCATCCACGGATGAAAGACTTGCATGAGCACAATGCTTCCCGACTGAAAGATATTATCAGTGCTCACGGCTGGCCCAGTATTTCGTTAGTTGGGGAAGAGGCCGCCAAAGCAGCATGGCTAGTCGCTCAGCATTCCGTTTCAGATCCCGAGTTTATGGCTGAGTGTGCCTCTCTACTAGAAGATGCCGTTGCCAGAAAGGATGTGGCGGGTTGGCAGTTGGCATTCCTTCAGGATCGGGTGTGCACCCTATCTGGCAAGCCTCAATATTACGGTACCCAGTTTGACGTTGATGAAAACGGTTGGCCAACGCCATTTCCGATTGAGGATTCTGCTACGGTTAACGAACGCCGTGCGTATCTTGGGCTAAACTCCCTTGAGGAACGTCAAGCACAAATGACTGAACAGGAGGAGAAACGACGCGCCAATATCGAGCAGACCAGTAAGTAACCACGACTCTCGGATGCTCTTGCCTCCGTTTCGTTGAGTCAAGGTCGCCGGTGCGCTCTGCGCTATACCTCGGGAGAGAGCAATGGATAAATATCTAATTACCAAAGAAGAGATCGAGAAATTTGAAGGCATATCAAAAACTCACTTCCTCAACGAGAATGCAAAACGGACGAATAAATCTCTTGGTGATCTCACCGGTTTAACGGGTTTTGGGTTTCACATCATTGAAATACAACCCGGCCATGAATCCACAGAGTTTCATAAGCATTATCATGAAGATGAGTGCGTTTATATTCTTGAGGGCGTGGCCGACGCTCAGATAGGAGATGAAATTTATTCCGTAAAGGCGGGTGACTTTATAGGGTACCGAGCAGGCGGGAAGGCTCACGCGCTTAAAAATACCGGAGATTCAACATTGAAATGCATAGTGGTTGGGCAGCGTCTTGAGCACGATGTGGGCGATTATCCAAAATTAAATAAGCGTATTTATCGCCAGAAAGACATGCCATGGAATCTTGTCGATATTGACAATATCAGAGAGCCAAATGCAGGTAAAAAGGCATAAGCCATTGCTGCGGCAGCAGCATATGACATGAAGTTTGTGATGTGGGCAATAAGATAGAGTTCACGAGAGATATCCGGGTTACACCTCCTCCTCAGCTTCGGGCGGTGACAGGAGTGCTTGTGCACGTGCCTTTTGATGATTGACTTTTTCTGTTAATTTACTCATTTGTGTTTTTTGATATGCCTTTGTAATAAGAGCGTAAGCGCCAATACCCAATAACGCTCCAGACACACCGCCAACCGTGCCCATTCCAGCAGCGCCAGGTTTGGTTTTAGCACCAAAAATCGCGCCATTAAAGATACCCACACTGGTGGTGGCTATCGTAAAAATAGCGGCCCAAAAATATTGTTTCTTTATGTTTTCTTCTATATTACTCGTTAATTTTTTTACCGTATTGCTGAGCGCAACCAGTACCAGCATGGCATTGTAAACAGCGGGTGTGCGCTGGACCGCATCGATCAAATTACTAATGACCCCTCCTGATTCAGAGGCAGAGATTTCATTCAAGATCTCACTGAGCGCGTTGTGCATGGCCGGAGTTTCAGGAGGACTGGCTTGCCCTAGGCCAAAGGGACACGTGTAGTTCTGCAAACTTCGAAATTGGTGAGAAGCTTCATCATCAGTACGGATTTCTTCTTGCGCTTTAGCGTTAATTTTTTTGTCGATGAGCGCAATCACCGAATCCCAATTGTTGTGATTTAATGCAGGAATCCGTTCCCGTATCCCCATTTTCAACTCTTCGATGCCAGCGTTTTTGGCCTGTAAACCAAGCTGTGAATCGTAGTATTGTTTGCAAAGGTGATTGAGTTTTGCAAAAGCGGTGCGGGACCGATCTTCTTATTGAAGTCGTGCACTTTATCGCGGTTGGCGATAAGCATCCCGATGCCAATACCCAGACCAAGACTGAGCGCAGCAGTTGCACTGTGTTGAGCGGCGGTTTTAGCGCGCGGCAAACGGTTTGTGATATCGCTGAGCTGCAACTGCTTGAGTCGGCGATACGCCGGGGAAACGGCGTATTTTTGCGTCAGCGCGAGGACGCCTGGGTAGCCGGAAACGGTACTGATTGAATTGGGCATTTTGTAAAACCTCTTGTTTTAATTCCGTTCTTTTTTAATCAGAGCGATCCGCCTTCCAAGGTGAAAAATTAACCAATAAATTTACTGGTCTTTTAATGCATGTAAAAATGCATGTAAAAATGCATGTAAAAATTTGCTCGTTATTGGACATTAAATAAAATAATTGTATAGGCAGGACATAGGTGTTCGGATTTTTTGACCAATAATATCTCATGATGTCTTTAAAAAAGCTAAACTCTCCTCACAGAGGCTCAGTTTCTCAAGACTGATCGAACAGTAAGGATTGTACATAATTGATTTTATCAAAGCAATTATTAATCTATACCCAAAGCGTTTGAAATCTGGGTTTTTTATCATCGATCAAAAACCTAAATTTCAAGCACTTCATCAATTAGGGCAACCCGTTCTTTTTCCGATGTGCTATCCCCTGGAAAAATTTCATAGTTGCCTCTCTAAAGGGTACGACAGAGGGAACGGGGGGGTAACGCTTACAAAAGTTAGCGGCGGTGGCGCTTCCATTGATGCGGAGTCGACTCAAGCCATTGACCGTCGCTTAATCAAGCCTAATTAAACGAATAAGCGACAAAGTACAGCCTGAGCTGACGCGATGTATCAATATCCTCATACCGCGTCAGTTTTGACGATTGATCTGCACGAGTGGATACTCCCCGAAACACCCACACTCACAGCAGCAGTTTCTATAATCAAACCACGATCTTTGAAACAGGATGTTTCACATCATGGCGCCACACTCCGCAGCGGTTTACAGCAAATCAATTTCACCACACCGATGGATCTCCCGTTGGCGCAGCCCACGAACCCTGTTGATCTGGATACTGTTATCGCTCCATACCTTCGCCACAGGTGCAGTGCATGATCCAGGCGCAGCATCCGCCAGTGGCATCACAACAGCAGCAAAACGCGCCCAAGCCGATGTGTTGATTTTACTGGACAATACCCGCTCGATGTCCTTACCCATCAATACCACAACACCAGACACGAGCCCGCCCCCTTCACGCTTATCCGCTCTCCAACAAGGCGTCACAACGTGGCTGGACGCACAAGATAATTTGCGCGTCGGCTTCATGCAATACAACACTCCAGGCGCCGCCATCACCGAACCCATTCGAGATTTAAACGCCCCAAACGAGCAAGTCAAAATTTGGAATCGTCACAGCCTCCTGGCAAACCCAAAACAACGCGCCACCGGCGTCATTACCGTTTTATCGGGCAGCGCCGCCCCCACGTTTCGCCACTGGGACAGTCACACCAGCACAGAGCGCGCCACCGCGCAGTGGCATCGGCTGCAACACACGTACTCCACTGGCGCTAGCCTATTGAAACAATTGGGACTGGATATAAACAGCACGCCTTTCGCCCTCGAACCCGCTCAAATAACGCTGGTCCCTTTCTCAGAAACACGCTTACCCGCTTACACCAACATCGAAGCAGTATTCGTTGAATGGCGCACTGTGCGCGCGATCACGCAACCTGTGCAATTAACCTTAACTCTCACGCCGTATAATCTCTGGAATCATTCCCCAAACTTAACGGAATTAATGCAACACGCTAAAACGGCAAAACAAACGCTGACCTGGGAGATTCAGCCGCAAAATCAAGGCAGCGTAATACGTTCCCCCAACTTAATCTCATTGCTCACCGCCCACCAACAGCCACCGCATCCCGCGCAACGCAGCGAAACCCAAGTTGAGCAATGGGCCATACTCATCCAACCCCATAACCTGACAAACACATTGCTCTTGAAAAGCACTCGACAAGAAGACGGCACAGACGAACCGCTGCAACTGAAATTGGTTACCCGCCACTACAAGCTATTTACCGCAGCCAGCGTACAATTTGCTTTCGACTATTTACCAATACCCGAAGGGGTAACACCGCAAAATATCTCAATCCACACCCCCGCTTGGATCACCCACAACGGCAAAACAAACGCACATCCGCAGCCCAACATGCCGCCACTTACGGACGCCACTTGGTTCGTACAACAACCAACACCACAATCCAAGATCCATCCCGCTCTCCAACATGGAATGATGACAAATACCAACACATTGATTGACGTCTTTAGCGATCCGCATCCCCGTTCAGCATCCTCATCACAAGCACCCTCACAAGCACAACACGCATTCAGCGTATTTGAATCAGAATCTCTGGCCAATCAACTCAATCACTGGATCAACAAGTCCGTCGCAAACCGCTTTCCCCTCAGCAGTCCGTATCACACCTTTGATCCGGCGGTGTTTTACTTGATATTGCCTGAATCCCTCCAAGCAGACGATCTGCGCACCTTGCACCATACCCTCGATGGCGCGCCGGCTGTCCTTTCTCTACGCAACGGTTCTTTACGCAACAGTCAGCACAACCCAAACCAACCCCCCCAGGCGACAGACTCACTCGCCCAACAGATTAAACTGTTCCAATTGAGCCCAAGCCAACTATTCGATCCTCATCAAACGACGACACCTGACAGGACGATATCCCCACAACACGACTCAGCATCCGTCGTACTCACCTTCGATCGCATCCCACTGCGCCCGATGCCCGCCACCACCCCGCCCAATCAACATAACGCCGAACCCATCACACGAGCGTGGTTAAACATTCCCCTAAACACGGCTGACACCGCCAACACCAACGCCAACGCCAAGGCCAAGGCCAAGGAAAGCCAAAACTCATTTGACCTCTTACTCAGCGCGATCAATGCCACACCCGATCCGTCACAGAACACCCCACAGCTCACCAACGTTTACCGCTATGACCAACAACACGGCACCTCGATTTCCTTAGATCTGACTCCGATGCTGCCAGACTTACTGGGTCCGAATTTATCTAAATCATCGCCATGGCACGCCGGTGGTTCGTGGCGTATTACGCTGCAAAAAGCACCGCCTGATCACCACGATTTGCTCCGCTGGCATCAAGCCAAACTCATGATTCGTACGACCAACAGCGCGACCGACCCACAGATCGTGTACACCGCAAAACAACAACTGCAACACACCTTGAGCACCCTCCAAGCCTCCATGCGCGGTTCTTTAACAGACGCGCTGCTCGAAGCCAGCTTATATTACGCCGGCCAACCGCCTTTTTTTGGTCTGAATCGTCAACGATTTCCACTCCTAGTCGGTGGCGCAGACCGTCGCCACAACCGATTGAGTCACAGCAGCACCATCAAAAATGGCACTCACATCATTCCACCCGGTTGCTATGCCATACAACCCGACAACCCTGCGTGTGCCACAGAAACCTTTGTCGGCAACCCCCATTATGACAACACCGAGCGAGGCACTGTGCCACAGCATTTGGTTATTATCAGCGATGGGGTTGCCCCCTTGAATCACAGCCAGGCTATCGCCAGCGCACTCACAGGCCAACACACGTGCTATCGCGACAGCATAGCGCGCCCCGAACAATGTGGGCGTACCTTAGCGCACTGGCTCAGCAAACCCACCCGTAGCGACAAGACGACAGACGAGAACCAGCCACGACCACCGGTTACCATTCACAGCATCGCTTTTAACACACAAGACAAACCCAGCCGCTGGTTTTTGTATGACTTAGCCCAAGCTGGGAAAGGCGTTTATCGAGAAGCCTCAACCCCAGAAGAACTCGCCGAAGCGCTCAGTACTGTGAGTCGCTTTGCACTAAAAACACACGATAAAAACGAATAATATGTTTATTTATTAAATCGTTATCCCAAGACACACTCACTGAAACACTCGAAAAACACGTGAGAACACGCGGACTCTGAACTACACTTACACTGGCTGAATAGACCACAGATATTCACCAGATGCCACACTGAGATCAATGATGTGACCTATTGTTTTTTGAGGATCAACACCATGCAAGCGATCGCTGTAACACCAGTACGGACAACAAACCCTGTATCGCATCACGCCCTACGCCGTACCCATGCGTCCGCCGCACACGCTGGTTTTTCACTCATTGAACTGATGGTGGTCATTGCGATCGTGGCCCTGCTGGCCGCAGTAGGCGTACCCGCATACACTTCGCAAATCAACAAAGCGTATCGTGCTGATGCGCAGTCTGCACTAATGCAACTGGCCAGCGCTATGGAGCGGTACCGCACCATCAACAACACGTACAACGGTACAGCCGACGGCAGCGGCGTCCCGGTATCCACATTCTTTCCCGATCAAGCGCCACTGGATAGCAGCCAAAAATACTACACTTTACGCATCACCATCACCAACAGCGGTAATGGCTATACCGTAACGGCAGCGCCAATCTCCGGAACACGTATGGACGGTGATTGGAGCTTCACATTGGCCAGCACGGGACTCAAACAACGCGTAAGCGGCGGTTCAACCGTAACCGGTTGGGACATTTAATTGGGATATCTAAATTGTTAGGAAACACCGATGAACAGGCCCACCGAAGCCCGATGATGCCAGCATCGCGCGTACTAATCCTGTGATTGACTTTCGACACGCGAGTGCTGAAACCCTTTAGATCCGAAGATACTTCACCACGTACTGGCATACCCATCTCAACAGCTAAGACCTTCAACAAACAACGCAATTCATCACCCATTCGATTCAACGCCCAGCTCGGTCAGCGTAGCAGCAATGATCAGGATGCCATCCAGAACGCCGGGTTCAAATCGACCGGCAGCACAAGGCTTACACCAAGAACTTCGAGCACTGGACCAGGATAAGGGGTGCTTAACGAGAAATTTTTCTTTTATGTTGACTTTCTATCCAACGATGTCAACATATAAAGGCAGTATAAAGCGAATTTTTTATTTAACTTAATACAAACCGCAGAGGCTCTTCAAAAAAACGGCTCCAAAAGAGACGCAAACGTGATCAATTTCGCACCAAAAACTATTTAAATGATGGCTAAGGAAACAAACTTCACTGTGATGGTACTATTTTAGAGTTTCACAATGGAGAATATACTTACGTGAGTGAATACAATCAAGGTTGCCCTGCAAGCTATGGCGAATCTGCTCGAGTTCAAATAATCCTGGAAATAATCCTGGAATGTTAATTTCTATTAATATAAATCTCGAAAATTTCTCTCGATTAGTGCTCAAGTCATCCATTCATTACAGAGCAGCTTTTTCAGGATGGGTAGATTGTATACTGGAAGTTGACAAGGGGGGATTAGTCACAAACAGTCCTTCGAAAATAATCTACAAAAATGCAACCATCGATAAGATTGGATAAGATGGTAACCATCATTTAGGCTCGCTTTGGTTAAAATTTAAACCCTGCTTTTCGGAAAACGGAGTTTCCGTTCAAACACTATCGCGCAAAAACTTCGAACATCCCGCCTAAGCTCTGATAAGGGCATCAGAATATATATTCTTGCAACATCTAGGAGAAACGCTATAATACTCTTCTTTTTGTAATTTTTTGATCAATAAATAAGCTAACTCAAGCGCAGAACAACTTGGTCTTAAAATCAATATATCCGAAGAATAATTTTATCATGATTCATCTTTGAGTAGCGCCCCCTGCAGAGTAGTAAAGTGCGCTGTTTGCACTGGGATTAGCGCAAACCGTTTGCGTTTATTGTAAGCCTAAGAGGAGCAGATCGTTTGAATATACAGCCCAGTAATCATTTTGGCAATGCACAGCAACGTGTGGATAGGGTTGGTAGCTCACCATCGGCTGCTCACGGGCAATCACCTGCTGGGCGCACGGACAGCGACTACAGTGAAAAAAGCCTGCGTCACCCTAGTAATGGAGACATCGCTCTTTGTCAGTTGAAAGCGCCTATTGAGTTGAAGAAAGCTCAAAAAATTGTCTCGCAACTGAAAAAATCTAGCTCGAATAAATTAATGAAGTTAGCTGAAAAAATAGATCAGGGAGCGTCTATTGAAAAATTAGATCTGGGTAAACTCGGCAAGAAAAAAATCTTACTTGCAATCAAGGCTATTCGACTGAGGCATACGCCTGGCCTGCAAGTACTTAATTTGTCATACAATAAATTGG
Organism: Gammaproteobacteria bacterium; assembly: GCA_037380725.1. Taxonomy (GTDB): domain Bacteria; phylum Pseudomonadota; class Gammaproteobacteria; order Pseudomonadales; family JANQJO01; genus JARRRL01. Next base: position 9,434 of record JARRRL010000108.1, read on the forward strand.
GCGCGAAAAGCACACTCACTTTAATTGAAGCACTGCAATCGGGGCACCCGTCTGAGCTGAAATCACTTGATTTGTCATTCAATAAATTGGGCGCGAAAGGCGCACTCGCTTTAAGCGTGGCACTGCAATCGGGGCGTCTGCCAGGGCTGCATTCGCTGAATTTGTCAAACAATGAATTGGGCGCGAATGGCGCACTCGCTTTAAGTGCGGCACTGCAATCGGGGCATCTGTCTGGCCTGCAATCGCTTGATTTGAGTGGCAATTACTTTGACGCAGAAGGCGCACGTACTTTAAGTGCTGTACTGCAATTGGGACATCTGCCTGAGCTGCAATCACTTGATTTGTCAGACAATAGATTGGGCGCGGAAGGCGCACGCGCTTTAAGTGCTGCACTGCAATCGGAGCATCTGTCTCACCTGCAATCGCTTGATTTGAAATTCAATCCATTGGGCGCGGAAGGCGTACGCGCTTTAAGTACTGCGCTGCAATCGGGGCGTCTGCCTGAGCTAAAATCGCTTGATTTATCATACAGTAACTTGGGCCCGGATGGCGCACACGCCTTAAGTGAGGCACTGCAGTCGGGGTGTCTGTCTGGCCTGCAATCGCTTGATTTGAGAAATAATAACTTGGGCTCGGATGGCGCACTCGCTTTAAGTAAGGCACTGCAATCGGGGCGGCTGTCTGGCCTACAATCGCTTAATTTGAAATTGAATGACCTGAGCTCGAAAAGCGAAAATACGATTGCTCAAGCGATCATATCGGCTGATTTGAGTAAGCAGTTGAAAATCTATGGTTGCGACAACGTTAACAGCCTAATAACTCAAGCCATGAAAGATCTGTATGGTTACAATGGTTTTCAAAATGGTATAGGACATGATAACGATCGCCGGCAAATCATAAGCCCCATGCATCATAAGATGGGATGGAATGCTCCAACCAGTAGCGATAGCGCAGAACTTCAAAGCAAGTCCCAAAGCCTCGGAACTGATCCTCTTCAAAACAGTGATCAGACTCAACACAAGGATGGGTCAAAGGATGAGTCAGGGCCATCCACTCAATCTATGCATGAAGAGCTAGAAAAGCTAAAAAAGGAAGTCGCCCTTCTGGAGGAAGCTATTGGAAGCACATCATCATCGCGGCGGACAAAAAACATATCCGATAGAAGCGATGAGAGCAGCGCCTCAGCTTCCGCACACTTTGAAAAAACAAGTGCAGCTGCAAATGCTGTCTTTGAGGACATTCGAAATCAAAAAAATATACGGCAAGAGGGGGGGTTCTCTGCTGCAAGCTCCGGCATAAATACGGAGGATGAGCAGCATGACCACAACAGCATTTTGATACAAGCTGTAAAGCGCAATGAAGATCCAAAAATGTTTACGTCCTTGATCAAAAGATTTTCAAGCAAGTTAAATCATATAATGATCAATAAAAAAGGAACAATGTCTTCTGCTCTTGACGCCGCTGTCCATTACGGAAGACCAGAGCTGGTAGATCAACTTCTACAGGAAGACGTTCCATCAGCTCAAAATAAGCTCGAATATAATCTTATTCGCGAAGCCCGGGTGAATAAAGGCAAGTACGATGACGAAGGACATCGCACACAATC
>JARRRL010000109.1:0-9665 GCA_037380725.1 Gammaproteobacteria bacterium
TTGTTAGCTGTTTTGGGAATAGAGTTCGTTATTACGGTAGTGTATGTGCATATGGTGTCATATTGTTTTAATATCTGTGGTTTCGGCGACGCTGTGAAACGAGCAAAAAAGGAGGAAAAGCATGCGATTGGGGTCTGTTGTTAAGCCGTTATTGGGGGGCGCGGGCGGTGTTGTGTTGGTCATTGGCCTATTGTGTGTGGGCCTAGGCTGGTATTGGTCCTGCGAGCCGAAAGCGTTTTCCGTCCGTTCTTTACCCGAGTTTGCCGAAAGCACTGATCGAGCCTTGGTGCCTGGAGAAGTGACGATATTGACCTTGATCAATCTGGTAGAGAGTCTACTCGATAAGCCAGGTGGTTACGTCAGTAATGACATTATGCCTCCCGGTATTTTTATGGATAACATGCCCGCTTGGGAATACGGTGTGTTGGTGCAGGTTCGAGATTTTTCGCGCGCCTTGCGTAAGGACATCAGTCGTTCACAATCTCAGTCGACGGAAAATCCGTTTCTAACGGTTGCGGAACCGAAGTTGCACTTTGATCACAGCAGTTGGTGGTTGCCGGAAACGGAGCATGAATATCGCGATGCGGTTGGCGCTTTACGTAAATATCGACAAGCTTTGTCAGACAGCGGTCAATCGCAAGCTCAGTTTTACGCGCGAGCCGACAATTTGCGCGTGTGGTTGGCTGATGTGGAGACGCGTTTGGGGAGTTTGTCCCAACGTCTGAGCGCGAGCGTGGGGCGGACTTCTCTCAACGTAGATCTGGCGGGAGATCCGGATGCGATGCAATCGACCCATACCCCAGACCAGGTGGAAGTGCAAACACCGTGGTTAGAAATTGATGATGTGTTTTATGAGACGCGGGGCAGCGCATGGGCACTGATGCATTTGCTGAACGCAATCAGTGTTGATTTTAGATCGGTGCTTGAAAAGAAAAATGCTTTAGTTAGTTTGAAACAGATTATTCGCGAGTTGGAGGGTACGCAACAACCGCTGCGCAGTCCCTTGGTGTTGAACGGCAGTGGAATGGGTGTGCTGGCCAATCACTCGTTGGTGATGGCCAATTACATTTCACGCGCGAATGCCGCGATCATCGATCTGAGAGAGTTATTGTCGCAAGGATAAGCACTAAGACGATCGGAGAATAGTTCGAAGGAGCGGGTTTTCCGCTCCTTTTTTGTTATGTATTATTCTCGTCCTATACTTTTCTCTGAAAATGAAATAACGATCATGCTTGTTTCATTCATTACAAAAAAATTTGTTGCGACGGTCCTGGAAGAGAGAGGGGGGTCGATATTGCGCAATTGATTTTTTCAGAGCTATACGCTGACGTCAACATGCTCAGGTTTCCTAACAACCACGTATCCACATTCTGCTGCTTCATAAAGTGCTTGAGTTTTTCCATATTGAATGCCGATTCGGATTTCAATACGTCAGCGTAGCTTATAATCGACTGATCAGAGCTTGGCAGCACACGGTCATCGTTGATTTTTGATCTAGCCTTCGTCAGATGTTTTGCAGCCCGACGGATCGCATGAATACACTCATTCAAATCCTGTGGATCATTAAGTAATATCACGGGTGGATTCAAGCCGTATCTGTCGGCATCGGCTCTGAGTCGGTCGCCTACACCTGAGTGAACGCTCACGATCGCCTCTGAAGGCAATGGGGAAAACTTCCTCTGATTAATGTATTCAAAAAGCGTCAAATTCATCCCGTCTTTTTTTGCATTGATGATCAACGAATCCGCTACCATCATATACCGGTTTTTTTCTGCGCCGAGTTGTCCCGTCAAAATTATTGGGGAATAGCCCAGTTTTTCATTGAACTTAGCGTTAATCATCTTGACTTTTTTGTTGGTGCAAGCGTCATCATAAAGATTATCTTGTTCTTGGGCATGCTCGTTTCAAGGTATTTTTCTATGGCGTCTATCCGGAGGTTCGTGTTCTTATTCGGTTCGTGTCTTTCAATGCTATAGAAAATAAGCGTGTTCGGATCTAGGAATACATCTTTGGTCTGATCATTAATGCCCAGTTCGTTTCCTTCTTTCCATCGAGTAGTTAGCTGGCTAATTATTTCATGCTTAGCGTCTGCTGTACTTTCGGTTTTTCCAAGATCGATGTTATCATTGTTTGCAGTTATGCCAATAGGATGCGCTTCTATCTTTACTTCATGGTAGTTTTTATGAACATTGTTATAAGCGATGGTAATGGTATTGTTGCTACCATCAAATCTGATGCTGAATGCGTCATTCAGATCTTTTAGATGATGGTTAACCTGTTCATCCTCAATCAATGACACAAAATTTTTGGCGTCTTTGGGAATATGAAAGCCAAGTGCGTCGCATTGGAGTAAGGTATTGGCAAGTGCGACGGCCCGCCTGAGCCCGGTACCCAAATCTTTTCCCCACACCTCGTCGCGACTGATGAGGCAGTTGATTAAGGATTGTTTATCGGGCCAGGTCATGTGATGGAAGTAGCCTATTTTTGTGTCCTTCAGTAGGTCTTGGATATCGCTGTTTTCGATTAATGTTCTCAGTTTTTTGGGTGCCATCATGATCTGGGAGTCTTGAAACCAAACCAAATTTTCCTTTCCAGGGCTCAAACAATTGAAAGCGTACTGTGCAAATAAACCATTGACTTCTTCATATTTGTCCCAGTCGGCATTGCTGCACGGAATAATGGAGCGAGTATACTCTGAATCCGCAGGGTCACTATGGAGAGCGGGGAAAAGCGTCTGGTTGTTGACGACTCGGTAAAACGTGTCGAGTAAATCTTTCTCTATGGAAAATTGATGCACGTTAAAAGGGTGGCTATTCGTTCCCTCGCCGGGGGGGTAGTGTACAGCAACTCCGGTTTGAGTCTGATTATTTTTTCCATCCCAGGAAATCCATGATGCAGACTGATTGCCGTCTTGCGCTTTGGAAATAGAATAAAGCGAGTCAATGACCGCTGTGGCTAACCCGCCAGGTAATGCTGACAAGGTGTTATTGATGGAGCTTAATCCTCTGTTGGATACTATAATAATATTTTTGTTTTCCACAAGGGATTTCAGTGAAGGTCGGTCAAAGGCATGGGTGGTGTTCAGAAATGAAATATCTGTCTCAGTCTGTGACTCAATCTTGCTAAGGGAATTGCTCCTTTTTAATGTTTTTTTGATGGCGCTGCTTTCGTGTTGATGGTCTGGCAAATAAGGTAATGATTCTGGAATTTTCATAGTGATTCCTATTCTTTATTGTTATGAGAAAATCATGTGGTTTGCAGGTATGGCTTCGCCCCTCACTTCGAGGCGTCGCAACATCATTCGTGTTATCTTGGAAGTCGATTTTTTTGGCCGTGCCTAAGGCATAGCGGTTCCCCTGATGTTGTCACCACGTGAGAACGTTATAGGCTTACTTTATAACTGAGTTATCGGTTATGTTATTGTCGTAAATTGCACATAGGTGATGGATATGGGTATCATTACGGTGAAAATTTTTTGTATTTCGGCATTCTCGAAGAAGTGGTAAGGCGTTTTGGGTTTTATTTTTTGGCATAGAGGGCAATCATCTCTTTGGTCTGTGCTAGCCCCTTCAGTAGGGTGGAAATAATGATGCTGTGCATTATTTAGAATAATAACTAGGCGGCTGAACAAGGGATCTGTTTGGTTTAGCGTTTCAAGCTGTCGCTATGCTGTTATGCTCTGGGTGCGCCGCCTCTGTGAATAAAACTTTTACATCGGCAGGTTTTTCCTCTGCGTGGTGTTTGTTGCGCCATCTGTTAACCAATATTTTTACGGTTCAGAATTGTAACTGCAAATAAATTTTGTATCAAGATGTCGCGCCTAAATTTTAAATGTTTTTAGTGTGTCGATATCATTATGAGGCTGTTGTAATTTTTATGGTTTAGGCTTGAGTGTCAATCGTCGTGTGAAGGAGTAAAACAATTTATTGTTAAAACTCAGTTGGGGCGGATAATAACGCATTTGGCTTTCGGGTGATCAGTGAATGCGGTTGTTTGTGTGAATAACTTATGTGCAGCGCTGAAAAAACGCCTTTGACTTTTAGCTGGCCAGTGGGTGTGGTTGTTTGTGTGGACAATTTTTATATAAAGCGCTGAAAAAAAGCGGGCTGTAAATAAAGTGATGTGATTGGGTGTAAACGATGAGTGGTGAAGCGATGGTGTTAAAATTTGGTGTGAAGCAATGCAATGAAGCCGTACCGTCATCGCATTGCCAGTAAGACGTCAATCGGTGAGCGATGACGGTATACCTGTTTTGTTTTATGCTTTGATCATTGCCGCAATTGATTTCACAATTTCGGTTTGAGCATCTTGGCAGCTTCCCCAGCCTTCCACTTTGACCCATTTTCCAGGTTCAAGGGTTTTGTAGTTTTCAAAAAAATGTTGAATTTGTTCGGCGATCAAGCTGGGCAAATCAGACACTTCATTTACATTTGAATAGAATGAAGTCAGCTTTTCGTGTGGTACAGCGACGATTTTGGCGTCTGAGCCCGCCTCGTCGCTCATGTTCAGAATGCCAATGGGGCGAGCACGGATGACGCTGCCTGGAATGACGGGGTACGGTGTAATGACGAGTACATCGCAGGGGTCGCCATCGTCTGATAAGGTGTTGGGGATGAAGCCGTAGTTGCAGGGGTAGAACATGGGGGTAGCCATGAAGCGGTCTACAAAAATAGCTTCGTGCTCTTTGTCCACTTCGTATTTGACGGGAGAGCTGTTAGCGGGAATTTCGATGACGACATTAATGTCTTCGGGTGGGTTATTACCAGGCGTAATGCTGTTAAATCCCATAATTCGGTTTCCTATTCATGCAATCCTGTTTATGGAGCCTGTTCATACAGGTAGATAGGTAGGTAATGTGCGCAAATGGCGGGCCTGGCAGGACTCGAACCTGCAACCCTCGGCTTCGAAGGCCGATGCTCTATCCAATTGAGCTACAGACCCAGGTGCGCGACGCGTTGTTAGTTGCCAACACGTTGAGGCGCAAGATTCTATCAGCTTGAGCTTAGGTTTGTCATCCATCTGTTGGCGCTTTTTTTAGGTTTTTTTAGGTTTTGATCGTTTGTGTGTGAAGCTTGGGCGAGAGGGCGTGTTATTAGTTAGGTGGGAGCGCGTTACGAGTCTGGACTGCCGCAGAGATTGGCCCTGTTTGGTCTAGCTGCTTGACTGGCTGTCTATTGTGTGGCCTATGTGTGTGGTCTGATGCAGGTACTGTTTATCCAATATTGAATGGAGGAGCCTGGTGTGTCATTACCTTTTGAGCAGTTAGAGCTGCGACGGTTTATTGAGCAAGTGCCTTCAATGCCGACGGCACTGCATGTGGTGAACCCGTTTACGGGTGAGGTGGATCGTCGTTATGCGTATCACGGACCTGAAGACACGTTGGAGCGCGTCACGCAACTGAAAATGCGTCAACGGGAGTGGGCTTTACTGAGTGTGGCGGAGCGCGTTGAGCGTGTTGCCAAGGCCTTGGACTATTTTGAGCAACATGCCGACGTGATTGCTCAAGACATCAGTTGCCAAATGGGGCGTCCCGTTCATCAGGCGCGTGGAGAAATTCAAGGCTTGCTGGAGCGTGGGCGGTATATGTGCACGATAGCCGAAGCAACACTGGCGGCGGAATCGTTACCAACAAAACAGGGTTTTGACCGTAGCATACATCATGCGCCCTATGGTTTGATTTACGTGATTTCGGCATGGAATTACCCCTTGTTGATCACCGTCAATTCGATCGTTCCCGCGTTGATTGCGGGCAATACTGTGCTGTTGAAGCACGCGCGTCAAACCACCGAAATTGGACACCATTTTGCGCGTGCATTCGCTTCGGTTTTTACGGCTCCAGTATTGGAAAACGTGGTCATCACGCATGAACTGTCCGAAGCGTTGATTCGCAATGGCTGTGTGGATCATGTGGTATTTACGGGATCGGTGGCAGCAGGCCAACGCATTCTGGCGCAGTGTGCGGACAGCGTGATGGCGCCGCATCTGGAATTGGGTGGCAAAGATGGTGTGTACGTGGATGGTAGTGTGAATGTGTCCGAGGCCGCCGAAAACGTGGTGGAGGGAGCGTGCTACAACGCGGGCCAATCCTGTTGCGGTATTGAACGCGCCTATGTGCACGAATCGGTGTATAAGGCGTTTATTGTCGAAGCCGAGCGACGTTTGTCTGCGTATCGTTTAGGTGATCCTCAGCATCCTGATACCACCATGGGTCCCTTGGCTATTGCCTCGAATGCTGAGACGATGGTGAAGCAGGTGGAGGCGGCGTGTGCTGCTGGGGCGCGCTGTGTGTCTGGGGGGCGTGTGTTGACGATTGAAAATGGAACCTTTTTCCAGCCCACATTGCTGGTCGATGTGCCGCGAGAGGCGCTGGTGTTGAAAGAAGAAAATTTTGGACCGATCTTGGCGGTGGTGCCGGTGTCGGGGGTGGACGAGGCGATTGCCGAAATCAACGCCAGTGAGTTGGGTTTGACGTCGGTTATTTATACCACCGATCTGGCGCAGGCCGAGTCTTTTTTTCAACGCGTTCAAACGGGTACCGTTTTCATGAATCGATGTGATTATTTGGACCCCGCCTTGCCCTGGACAGGGTTTAAAAAAAGTGGCTGTGGTTCGGCTTTATCTCGATTCGGTTTTTACAGTGTCACGCAGCGCAAGGCCAAGCACTTTCGGCTGTGTCAGGTTTGAAGCTGAGCAGCATAAGTGTATTTGTGCATTTATGTGCATTATGTGGATTATGTGCATTAAGGGAGGAGTGAGACTATGGCGAGCATTCAGGAGCGCATTCAACGCTATAAAGATGAAGGGGTTCGGCGAGTCAAAATCGCCATCACGGACATCGATGGGGTTCACCGAGGGAAGTACATATCGCTGGATAAATTTCAAGCGATTGCCGAAGGGCAGGCGGGGTTTTGTGACTGTGTTTTCGGTTGGGATGTGACGGATACGCTGTATGAAAACGCGGAGTTTACTGGTTGGCATACGGCGTATCCCGATGCGTTATACAAAATTGATTTGTCCACAGAGCGGAAAATTCCGGGAGAAAATGTGCCTTTTTTCTTGGCGGATTTTGTGTCAGCCTCGGGGAGTGGGGATCACCCGGTGTGTCCGCGCAACGTGTTGAAGCGGGTGTTGGGCCGTGCACAAAAGCAAGGTTTTCACGCCAACGTGGCGTTTGAGTACGAATTCTTTTTGTTTGATGAAACGTCCCACAGCATTCGCGAAAAAGGCTATCGAAATTTAAAACCCTTGACGCCGGGTATGTTTGGCTATTCGGTGTTGCGTAACACGACCTATGGAAAGTTGTTTAACGACTTCATGGATTATTGTGACGATATGGGCGTGCCGCTGGAAGGGTTGCACTGTGAAACGGGACCAGGGGTGTGGGAGGCCGCCCTGGCCTACGACACCGCTTTGGCGGCGGCGGATAAAGCGGCGTTGTTTAAAACCTTTGCTAAGAGCTTTTTTCAACAGCGCGGCATCACGGCAACGTTTATGGCGCGTTGGTCTTTGGATTACCCAGGGCAAAGCGGACACATTCATCAATCTTTGCTGAACGCGCAGGACGAAAATGTGTTTTTTGACGCGAATAAACCGAATGGCATCAGTGCGCTGATGCAGCACTATATTGCGGGTCAGGTGCGTTATATCCGTGAATTTTTGCCGCTGTGCGCGCCCACCATTAACAGTTATACGCGATTGGTAAAAGGGTTTTGGGCGCCGACGGCGGCGACCTGGGGCATTGAAAACCGCACCACCGCTTTGCGCGTCATTCCCGGGTCAGCGAAATCGCAACGGGTTGAATTTCGCGTGGGCTCGGCGGACGCCAACCCCTATTTGGCGGCGGCAGCGGTGCTGGGTGCGGGGCTACTGGGTATTGAGCAGTCGCTGTGCCTGGGGGAGCCGGTTACAGGGAATGCCTACGCGATTCAAGATGCCGTGCCAGCGGCGCAGCAGTTTCCCAGCAATTTGGCGGATGCGGTGCGGCATTGGCGTTCCAGTACGGTGGCGGAAGCGGTGTTTGGGGCGACTTTTGTCGATCATTTTGCGCGTTCACGTGAATGGGAAGTGATGGCGTATGAAAAGGCCGTCACGGATTGGCAATTGGAACGTTATTTTGAAATCATCTGAGCAGCGCCGATGCGCAAGCCTGCGTAAAAAAGAGGAGATGGTGATGCAGCAATTTAATTATCCGACCACAATTTATTTTGGTGAAGGCGCCTTAAAAGCGGCGGTGACAACGATTGCGAAGCGCGGACATCGTCGTTTGTTGTTGGTGACGGATGAGAGCTTAAGCGCTATGGGGGTGGCGGATTCGGTTGCGGCTTTGTTTCAGGAACATGGTGTTGAAACCGTGTTATTCGATGGGGTGCATCCCAATCCCTTGGAGGCGGACGTGCTGGCGGGGGCGGCGTGTTACAAGGCACAGCACTGTGACGGTATTTTCAGTGTGGGCGGCGGGAGTCCGAATGACGCCGCGAAAGTGATTGCCATTGCGGCGACGCATGATGAGCCCTTGGAAAAGTTTGAGGATTGCCAAGGCGGTGACGCGAATGTGGTGCATCCCTTGCCCGCCATTTACAGCGCCGCCACCACGGCGGGAACGGGCAGTGAAGTGGGGCGCAGTGGTTTGGTGACCTTGGCGCGTACGGGACGCAAGACCATTATTTTTCACCCGGATCTCTTACCTAAAATAGCCATCTTGGATCCCGCATTAACGATGGGACTGCCGCCTGAGATCACCGCCAGTACGGGTGTAGATGCCTTGTCACACAATTTAGAAGCGTATTGTGCGCGTGGTTTTCATCCCATGGCCGATGGTATTGCCCTGCAAGGCATTGAATTGGTGCTGGATAGTCTACCTCGGGTGATGAAGGATGGAGGGGATGTGATGCATCGTTCGCGGATGTTGTTGGCCAGCGCGATGGGAGCAACGGCGTTTCAAAAAGGCTTGGGCGCGGCGCATTCGATGTCAAACGCGTTGACAGCAAAGTTCAATATGCATCATGGTACGGGTATTGCGCTTGTGCTGCCCGCCACCCTTGCTTTCTTGGAGCGCTCAGTTGGGCTGGATACAGCGGAACGACAACGCTTGGAGACGCTGCAACGTTTGTTTCAGTCGTATGTACGGGATGAGGCCCCCTTGTCGGTGCTGATGCACACGTTTATCACTTCGCAGGGTATTCCTATGGGGCTTGAAAAACAGGGTGTTACGCTTGAGCACATTGATGAGTTGAGTAAAATCGCCTTTGAAGATCCGACGCATGCGGGCAATATGCTTGTTCTCAATCAAGGTGATTTTGTGCGTCTGTTCAGAGCGGCGTTACCGGGTCACATTGAGCAAGCCGTGTGGTGAGAGGGGTGAGGACGACGATGAAAATCGGACTATACCTAGCTGGCATTGAGTACAATGCATAAAAAATAAAAAATTAATTTATTAAGAAAAGTATAATGTTGTGGACAAATTGGTTTCGCCGTGGAGTAGGCCGAGATCGTGATCCTCCTCGGCCTGCTGAGCGTGTTTCTGCAAGGGTGTCTTCTGGATATCGACTTCATATCGCGCGTTTTTTAAATAAGTGGTTTAATGTGCCTCGTGTCTGGCGTGCGCGACCAGATATGCGCTCGTGTTTGAATCATGGCGCTTGTCTTGGCAAATCGTCGCGACGTGA
>JARRRL010000110.1:0-8910 GCA_037380725.1 Gammaproteobacteria bacterium
TGACAGTACATTCAATTAAATCATATCCATCTCTAACGCCAACACCACGCGTCACCGTTTATCGATAACCCACTCGATCCATCAGTTTAACCGCATCCGCTTGCAATTCCCCAAAACGAGACACCGCAATCGTATCTTGTCGAAAGTCACCCCAAGCCTCAATCAATGGATCACGCGGTATAGAACGGTTAATGGGATACTCTAAATTTAAGCCCGCAAATTCCAGTTGGGCTTCTTTCGATGTCAACCACTCGAGCAAACGCTGAGCCGCTTGAGTATGGTGACTGTAGCGGAGCACCCCCCCACCGGAGACATTTACGTGAACACCGAAGCCCGCATCCTGCTGATCAGGCCAGAAAATCGCCACCGGCAAGTCGGGCTGTGCTCGCTGCAATCGCCCCAGGTAATACGTATTCACAATCCCAATTTCACAGGGCCCAGAAGCAATCGCTTTGATCAGTTGCGTGTCACTGGAAAACACATCCGTTGCCAGATTTTTTACCCATTTACCGACAATATTTTCCGCCTCAGTCAAACCATAATGATCAATTAACGCGGCCACCAGGGATTGATTGTAGACTTTTTTTGAAGTGCGCAAACACAATCGTCCTTTAAATGCGTCATCCCCCAAGGCCGCATACGTACTGAGTTCTTCCGGACGTACTTTTCCCGTGTGATACACAATGGTGCGCGCACGCAATGACAAACCAACCCATCGATTGTGCGCGTCACGCAAATGCGCGGGCACATTGGCTTCAATCACGGGGGAGCTCAATGGTTTCAACAAACCCGCCTCAGCCGCTTGCCACAAATTACCCGCATCCACCGTCAATAACACATCCGCAGGCGTTCGCTCGCCTTCCGCCTGCAATCGTGCCAACAGCGCTGGCGCTTTGTCTGTGGTGAACTGCACCGCCACGCCCGTTTCAGCCGTAAAACGATCAAACATGGGCTGAATCAAATGATCTTTGCGCGCCGAATAGACCGTTAACCGCTCCGCCAAGCCCGAATTGGTCATGGTGTCCGCCGTCGAAGTTTCCTCTTCTGTTCCACCTGTTTCACCCGCATTGACCGACGCTTCACCCACCATAGCCTCTTTGCCAAGCGGCTCGTCAACCGGGCCATTACACGCCGACAGAAACAGTGACGTCATGACCATCGCCAGCACGGTCATGACACCATAGGAAACGCCATGAGAACGCCAACGACACCCATTACCACTCCTTCCACACACCCGCTCATCATTCTCATTCTAATAAGTAAACGAGGTCGTCCGCAAGCCACTGGCAACAGAAATCATCAAGAAACGATCAGAAAACAATCAGAACAGCGCCGCATTCACACCTTCGCGGTAGCGCTCAGGCAAATCCGTTCGATGACCATTCGCCATATAAATCAACCCCTTTTTCACCACCCCGAGCCGATCCAAGGCGCTCAATCCCAGGTTACGCCCCATACGCAAGCACCACGCGGAACGCCCATACAAATCATGCAAACCCGACGTAAGCGCAAACATCGAAGCGTGATGAAAACGCCGCAAGCGCTCGTATCGCCGCAGCGCTGCTGGATGCGCAAAACGACCCGAGCGCGTTGCACGCAGCACCAATTGATCCACCAACACCGCCGCGTCCAGAACTCCCACATTCAAACCTTGCCCCGCCATGGGATGGTAGCCATGCGCCGCATCCCCCACCAACACCACACCCGGTTGAATTAATTGTTGAACCGTGTGCCCCACTAACGGAAACGCCTGCAACACCGAACAACGTTCAATGGTGCCCACGCCACTGGGCGCGACCCGATTGAGCGCTCGTTGAAACGCCGTCGTCGTTGCGTGCTGCATCCAATGCGCCGCTTCTGCACTTGGGAGCGACCACACCAGTGAACACACGCGTTCGGTCTCTTGGGCAGCAGGCCAGCCCATTTCTAAAGCGGGATCAAAACCAGTACGCTGGGTTAGGGGTAAAAACGCCACGGGACCCGTCTCATGAAAATCCTGCCACGCTGTCCAGCCGTGAGGCCGATCCAATTGCATCTGACACACCAGTGCGGACTGACCGTAATCAACATGTCGCGTCGAAAAACCCGCTAACTCACGCACGACTGAGCCACGCCCCTCGGCGCCAACCACTAAGGGCGTCTCCAAAATGGTCACGACCGGATTCCGCGCAGTCGTATTGTTTTGATGACAAAAAACACGTGTCCGCATCGGTGCTTTCGATACGTCCAACCCAGATACCCGATGCGTATCCAAACAATCAATGCCCGCTGCCTGAAGACATTGTGCGCGCAAACGCTGACACACCGCTTCATTTTCAACGATGTATCCCAAACACGATTCACCCGCATCTTGCGCCGATAAATGCAAACGCCCACTGCCATCCGCATCCGTCAACACCATATCGTGATACGGACACAGCCCCTGCTCGACCAAATCTGTCCACACGCCAAGCTGAGAAAGAATCGCCCGGACTGAAAGTGACAGCGCACTCACACGCCACACACGCGACCACAGGACGTCATCACTAAAACGCGGTTCACGAAAAAACGGTTCACGAAAAGACTGCTGCTCAATAATCGCCACACGCAAATCCGGCAACGCGCGACGCAGCAACAGCGCGGTGGTACAACCCACAATACCCCCACCCACGATCACCGCATCGTACGAAATCGCGGTCTGATGTGTACGACCTCCTTGCCCAAGCGGCAAACCTGTCGCTAACGCCGCATCGCTCGGCAACGCACGCTGCTCACTCATCATCCCAGTGCTCCATTTTCACAAGAGGGAGACAACGAACACAATGGCGACACAGGCCCTGTTCGTGGTGCCAAAACGGAATGCGCGAGCGCTGTTTTCACGCTCGGCACCACATCAAACAGCAGCATCCCTAGTTGACGCCCGATCGCCACGTCCGCCCGCGACTGCGAAAACAGTTTCAGTAAGGTGTGGCAAAATTGACGAATACGCAGACGATCCGTCTTACGCTGCGTTTCATACGATTGCAAACGATCCAACGCCAACAAGGCCCCATTATTCGCCTCGGCGCACGCGCCCCCAGACGCCAAGACCTGATTCATGTGCGCACACAGAGCCGCCACATCACGCACCGCTAAATTAAAGCCTTGCCCAGCAATCGGATGAACAGTTTGCGCCGCATTCCCCACCACAACCAGCCCAGCCCGAATGGTTTCCTGCGCATAGGTCATGCACAGCGGGTAAATCGCACGTGCCGTGCACAGGCCTAATCTGGAAACCGTTTCACCCAAGAGCAGCGACAATTCCTTCATAAAACACGCAGCAGGCGCATTAAGCCATTGCGCCGCCTGCTCTGGCGTCGTCGCCAACACTACCCCAGCACGCCCAGCACCACGCGGCAAAACGGCCACACTACCAAGCTGCCCCACAAACTGCTCAGTCGCAACGCGTGGTGCTAAGGACACCGCTTCCAAGCCACACACCAGCGCCGATTTCTGATACCGGTGAACCGTCGTGTGTATACCTAATTGGGTCAAACACGTCGAACAGGCACCTTCTGCGACCACCAACAAACGCGTATCAAGCACTTCAGTGCTCCCCGCGTGCTGTACCGTCACACGCCAGCCACGTCGAATGGGCTGTGTTGTGCTTATTTGTGCGCCAGACCATACCGTCAACGATGGCTGTGCAGCCACCGCCGCCCACAAACGATCACCCAAGTCCCGCGCGCCCATGACGTATCCCAGAGCCGGAACATGCGCTTCCGAGGCCGAAAAGTCGACAGCGCCAAACTGTCGCCCCGATCGCACCATCACCCGCTCAATGGGCGTCGCCATCGGACGACACGCTGACCACCAACCGTTCTGATACAAAAACCGCACCGTACTGCGTGATAACACAATCGAACGCACATCAAACGTCGACGGCGGAGCCACACTCGGCGGCTCTTTCTCCACAATCAATATGCGTAAGGCACCTCCCGACTGCTGCGCCAACGCGGCACCCAGGGTGGCGCCCACCATTCCTCCACCGCTGATGACCACGTCATAGGTTTGCACCAGAAGCCCCTCAATCCAAAATTAAATTTAATAAGATAAAATGAAAACCCGGGTTAAGAATCACCCGAACCGTGCGCCATCAGCGCCTCGATGTCCTCAACGGTTTTGGGTAAGCCTGCCGTCAATACCCATGGCTCACCCTCTTGAACGACCACATCGTCTTCAATCCGAATACCGATACCTCGCCACCGTTCATCCACGTCTTCATTATGGGGAGCGATATACAAACCCGGCTCAACCGTCAGCACCATACCCGGCTCCAACTTTCGCCACTGATCATCGAGCTTATAGCGGCCCACATCGTGCACGTCCATCCCCAACCAGTGGCCCGTACGGTGCATGTAAAACGGTTTATGCGCCTTGCGTTCGATCAAGTTATCGACATCGCCTTTCAATAAGCCCAAATCCACCAAACCGCTCACCAAGGTCCGTACCGCACACGCGTCATAATCCGACCACAGCGCGCCGACCTTCACTGCCGCAATGGCATCCCGCTGCGCCTGCAAGACCACCTCATACAGCGCTTTTTGTTCACCCGAAAACGTACCACTCACCGGAAAGGTACGCGTAATATCTGCGGCATAATAATGCAGTTCTGCACCCGCATCGATGAGCACCAAATCACCGGCATTCAACGGCGCATCGTTTTCAATGTAATGCAACACACACCCATTTTGACCACTGCCAACAATAGAGGCGTACGCGCTGCTGCGCGCACCGCCCGCCAAAAACTCAGCCATCAACGCGGATTCCAGGTGATACTCATGCAAACCAGGTTGGCACAGCGTCATGGCTTTTCGGTGCGCGCGCACCGAAATATCAGCCGCTTGCTGCATAATCGCCAGTTCATCCGTCGATTTCAGTAATCGCGCTTCGTGCAAATAAGCCTGGAGCGCCAAAAACTGATCCGGTGCCCGAATACCCGTTCGCACTTTTTCTTGCACCGCGCGCACCCACGACAACACCGCTTGATCCCACGCTGCTTGTTCCCCGAAGTCGTAATAAACGCGCGAACGCCCTCCCAACAAGCTCGGCATCATTTCATTCAATTGATCAAAACGAAAAGCCTGATCAACGCCTAAAGTTTCCGCTGCTGCGTCCACACCCACCCGGTAGCCGTCCCAGACTTCGCGTTCTGGATCTTTAGGGCGGCAAAAAAGAATGCATTCACCTTCGGGACGACCGGGCACACACACCAAAACCGATTCCGGTTCTGCAAAACCCGTTAAATAAACAAAATCGCTCGATGGACGAAACGGAAAATACACATCGCGATTACGTCGACATTCTGGCGCGGTGGGAATAATCGCCACTCCAGACTCACCCACATACTGCAATAAGGCTTGTCGGCGGGCAGTAAAAGCGGACAATGGAAAGCCGCATCGATGGGACATGCTCAGTGCTCCTACTTTGTTTGCTTTACCTTGAATCAGTATTTTGAATCAGCACATTGAATCAGTGTACCGACTTGCTTCGGCGCACAGGCGAATTTCGCGCCCACTGCTTCCGCGCTCGATCCGTCTCCAGCACGTGAAAGATGACCAGACGAACGTACTCAATCAATTCCACAAGGTGCTTTTCTGCGGCAGCATCATCCACAGAAAAGGCGGTATCGACCTGGCTGATGGCCCGCAGGTCTTCCAGCATCTCGAGCAATTCACTGTTCAGATCTTCTGATCGCAAGCCCCCCAAAGCCAATCCAACCAGAAAACCATTCACCCACTCAGCAAGCGCTTCCGCCAAGTCTCTCGCATCCACCTCTCCTTCTGGAAGCGCCAACTGCAGATCCATATCGCCCCGTAACAACACATCCATACTTTCGGCACACCATTGCGCTAAAAGTGGCGTAGAGGACCACGCCTTAATATCGCTCTGCGACACGACATCTTCCGCTAATTCCGTTAACCATGACTCAAAAGAAAATGTGGACAGACCAACACTCAAGCGACCAATCAACTGACCGTGTAATTCAGCAGGCGAATAAGGAATACCATCAGTCACCAAAGCCTCATCAACTGAACAATATTCAACCATACCACCCCTCCTCACCATCAGCGAACCGTTATATCTATAATTTAAACGCACAAACAGTCGCCAATTCTACTCCGCTACTGAATGTCTTGCTATGTTTCACACCTTACAACGCTTCCCAGGACCGGCAACGGAATCGCTTTTAGGCTAATTCGTGTGGTATTCATCGCCTGTTCCGTCGATAATGAGGGGCGTAAGGGCAACACGCCCATTTCATTTTCACGCACGCAATCACTCGATGGATGACACTATGCAAGAACGCACTCCACTCCCCACCGCCTTAAACGGATTGGCCAGGGCTGTTGAATTGCTGATGGGACGATTGACTCAGTTACAAAACGAGAATCAAGCACTGCGCGGAGACATTCAATCCCTTGAACATCAACAACAACAACTTAATGAGAACCACGACGCCCTCGCTGTAGAAAACACCAAATTGATTGAGAACGAATCGCTACTGCAGCGCGAAATTGAACTGTTAACACGAAAAAACGAAATGGCAAAAGCCAAAGTTGAGTCCATCATTGCTCGCCTGCAAGCCATAGACGAAAGCTTGGTTGACACCGAGGAAGACGAATCGTACCGACGCCCGCACGAAAATTCCGCTGCACCTACCCCAACGGTATAACGCGTTGCAACGCGTCGCCGCTTGGGCAGTCATACACGTAAGGATCGCCTTCAACAATAAATGCATAAAATGCGTATGAAAGACCCCGCGCTGTCAGCACGCTCGTACCCGCCGTAGTCGCTCCTCGCGCAGGACCATTGCACCGTTGCTCGATACCTGGCTCAGCAAGCACACGGCCACTCGCAAGCTCAGCGCATTCATTCGATATGAGTTCACCCTGAAAAAACCAACAGACACAAACCAAGGAGCTACCATGACTCGAAAACTCAAGACCATTACCGTTCAGATTATGGAACGCGAATACCCCGTCGCCTGCCCACAAGGTGAAGAAACAATGCTCATGAACGCTGTGGATTACACCGATCGGGTTATGAAAAAAATTAAGCGTGCGGGTCGCACAGTTGGGGTTGAACGCATTGCCGTCATGGCCGCGCTCAACATGGCTCACGACTTATTAGCGATACAACGCGATGCCAACCACACGCCTTCAATCCGAACGGAACACCGTGACGAAGACGCCCACTCAACGGAGCATCAGCAAACGCTCGATAGAAATAATACCTTTACTGAAAGCGAATTACTCGCACAACACGACGACAGCGCGATTGCACAGCAAATCCAAGCGCTGACGGAACGGCTCGAGGCAGCCATGCGCGACGAAGCAAGCGCTCAAGACTCGCGAACACAAATCGAAGAAAAAATAGACACGCACGAAGTTGTCACACAACAAGAAGATACAAACACAGCAATCGAAACGGAAACCAACACGCACACAACAAATAACCTGAAGACAACGTCAACAGAAACACACCCAAACAGTGAAACACTCAGCAAAACTGAAAAAACGCTACATCATTAAAAAACGACA
This sequence comes from Gammaproteobacteria bacterium, assembly GCA_037380725.1. Lineage (GTDB taxonomy): Bacteria > Pseudomonadota > Gammaproteobacteria > Pseudomonadales > JANQJO01 > JARRRL01. The sequence goes on from JARRRL010000110.1 coordinate 7,563, forward strand.
TCAAAAAAACAAGTAATCGGCAGCGGTGATGAAGCGCCTTGCATGAGGCCTCATCACTGCAAGAACTGCTGCAAGAACTACAAGAGTAGTTACTGCAAGACAGTTACCCACAAAATATCATTGTGTGTGCCCGAATACAAATCGATTTACAATGACTTGTCAATGCTGCTAAATTTTTTGTAAGAAAATCGTTTGTCAAGACTTTTGAAACTCGTTTTTTTCGCTATACTGAGACGCATACCTCCTGAGGTGTTCGTGTCACTGAACTCAGTCCCTGACCCGATGAGCTTAGATTCGGAGGTTTCTCCTTGGTGTTGTTGAGCATGTCCGCTCGTACGGAAAGCCTGATACACCTTAGAAACCGCCCCCTTGAACTGAAGGGTTCAAGGGCTTGTTCAGAGATACGGCACACTTGGGGGGTTTAATTCACTTTCTCACGCCCATATGAACACATCATCCATTCGGCAAGCTTTTCTTAAAAAACGACGATCACTTGACCGGCCAACACAAGATCGCGCCAGTGCGCTTGCATTGAAGCAATTTCAACAACACAGCTCGTTCGCACAGGCACAACGCATTGCGTCATTTTGGGCTATTCGAGGCGAAATGCCTACGCAAGCTTTAAATCAACTCCTGATTGATCAACATCGCCAAGTGTTTTTACCGCACCCAGATCCACACCACCAGCACAGCCTGGTGTTTGTGGAATACCAACAGGACACTCCATTTGAGCGAGATCAATTTGGCATACCGGTCCCCGTGTACAGCGAAAAAAATATCCACAACCCCGCAACGTTTGACCTCATACTGATTCCCTTGGTCGCGGTTGACACGCTGGGCAACCGAGTTGGTATGGGAAAAGGGTTTTACGATCGCACGTTAAACAAAATCCAAAATGCTCACAACGCGCAGAGCCCTCGCCCACTGCTGGTGGGTTGGTGCTACGAATGGCAAGTAACTCCAGAACCACTCCACCCCCAACCGTGGGATGTCCCGCTTGATGCATTGATCACAGAGCAAACAATTCGATGGTTTACGCCTAACAGTACACGCTAAAAGGGCTCATCGTTATCCAGTCCAGCATTGTCCGGTATGAGTTTCCTATACGGGCAGCGTACTCCAGCCACACCCCTCCCCCTATTAGTACTAATCAATGCATACCTCTTCTTTTAAGAATTTTACAGAAGCATACGAAGGTGACCGTAAACCTTAAATTAAAGGTATCGATTTACTCAAGTTCAACTGCTTCACCGGTTTGCACGATTAAAAAGATGAGTGATTACTCGTTGTAGAGCTGCCTTCAAGATTAAAACAATACCACACAGCCTCACCCGCGATAGACAGATTT
>JARRRL010000111.1:0-8172 GCA_037380725.1 Gammaproteobacteria bacterium
CGTTGCGCTTCTATTTCAACGAAGGCCTTGTGGTTTCGGCGATTCGTGGGGTTCGTCGCTTGGAATCGATCGGTGATGTGCTGCGGCAACTGGATGCGGGTTATGAATTGGCCCATCCGGCTGAATTGATTGTGCTGTTGGTTGCCCAGATGACGCAGAAAATTCGCCAGTTTGTGGAAACGCTTGATGAGGTAGTGGCACGCATCGAGGAGGACGAGCAGGGCGTGATGTTGGGGTTGCGCGATTATTGCGATGACTTGACGCTCGTCCGACGTCGTTCGGCTGCGGTTAAGCGCTATCTGTTACCGCAACGGGCAGCGCTTGAATTGCTGCACACTTCCAGTTTACAACTGACACCAGGTATCCGTGAGCGATTGCATGAGTTAGCGAATCTCACTGAGCTGAATGCCGAAGATTTGGAACTTTGTCGAGAGCGTGCCATCGTCATGCAAGAAGATTTTCGCAATGAAGCGGCTGATCGGCACGGCCAGCGTTTGTATTTGTTATCACTGATTTCGGTCATTTTTTTGCCACTTTCTTTTCTGACCGGTGTATTTGGTATGAACGTGGCGGGTTTGCCTGGAACGGAAGATACTCGGGCGTTTATCTGGGTTTCGGTTTTTATGGTGATCATTGCGGTTGCGGCTATGGTGTTAATGCGCCGCCATAAATGGCTATGATTTTTATAATTCATGCGTGGTGTGGTGTTCATGATGCGTTTGCAAGATGACGGCAAGACAACGCAGTTGGTTTCAGTGGGGCGCGATGTTCCCGCTGTGAAGTGGTGGGGTGATGTGAAGTTAGCCTTAGGGGAGACTTTGCAGAAAACTTTGGGCGAGGTGGGGTTTTACGTACAGCGCCAAGAACGCGAATGGTTGATCAGTCGTTGGATGGAAACGGACTTGTGCGTGGATCGAAAGAGTACGCGTGAGAAAAATGCTGCAAAAAGGGAAGATGTTCGTTTTGTTATTTCAAGTGCTGACACGACATTGAGCTTAAGTCCGGCTTTAGCTGATCGCTCGGTGGTCAGTCGTCCGGTGGTGCCAGTGACTTTGCTGCCTCGGGCAAGTGGTGATTTCTATGTGTCTACGCCGTTGTGGATATCGATCACGTCGGGAACGCGGAAAATTAAATTGATGGATTTTCCAACGATTCGTCCTTCGGATACGTGGTTTGGTCCAAATACCAGGATGGGTGAACTGTGCTACATGAGCCGCACCGATGCGTTTGCCAGTTTGGATTGCTTGCCCGTGCAGGCAGATCGCGTGATTACGCCGGTTCGTATTATCAATGAGTCCAATGAATCATTAAACGTGAGCCACATTAAATTGGCGGTTCCGCATTTGTCTGTTTTTTCAGATACCAAAATGCGACTGTGGACCGAGCGCGCGGTGTTGGTGAATAAAGGTGATACGAGTTTGTTTGAGTTTCGGGTGGATAAAACCGAACACCTTACCGATGCCTGTGAACGACTGTCGGAACCACGGGTTCCGTTGCGGCGCAATCGCCTTACCCAAACGTGGAGTTTTTTGATCGGATCTTCGTAATAGAAAGAGACATCTATTGTGTGAATTTTCACAGAAAACGACCGATGATGAGAGAGGGGCCGTGCATGCTGGATTGGCTAAGTTTTGCTGTTGTGGTGTCGGTGGCTCGAGCGGTGTTGTTGGTGGTCGTGGGCCTGGGTGTGGCTCGCGTCGTCAGTCAGTTACTCGTTAGAGTGTTGAAAGAAAAAATTCAGGCGCATACTTTACTGTTGGCGCAAAAGGCGGTGTATTATGGCTTATTGGTGCTGTTTGGCGTCGGCGCTTTGCGCGAATTGGGTTTTAATCTAACGGTGTTATTGGGCGCGGCGGGCGTGGCGTCGGTGGCGATTGGCTTTGCCTCACAAACCTCAGCGTCGAATTTGATCAGTGGGCTGTTTTTGCTTTTCGAAGAACCTTTCGAAGTGGGGGACATAATTAAAATCGGTGATACGCTGGGTGAAGTCATTTCCGTTGATTTGTTGTCGGTCAAGTTGAGAACTTTTGATAATTTATTTGTGCGCATACCCAACGAAACGTTGATTAAATCAGAGGTGACGACGCTCACGAAATTTCCCATTCGACGCGTGGATCTTCGAGTGGGTGTGGCGTACAAAGAAGATATTGCGCGGGTGCGTGAAGTGCTGCAAGCCGTGGCGGAACGGAATCCGTTTTGTCTTGATGAGCCGGAGCCCTTGTTTATTTTCTTAGGATTTGGTGATTCGTCAATCGATCTTCAATTCTCGGTGTGGGCGAAGCGAGAAAATTTTTTGGATGTAAAAAATACCGTTCAAGAAGAGATAAAAATCGCTTTTGATCAACAGGGTATTGAAATTCCCTTTCCGCATCGCACCCTCTATGCGGGGAGCGTTACGGAACCGATTCCCGTGCAACTCTCGATGTCACCAGCATCATCAACATCATCGGTGGTGGAGCGCGGAGCGTCTGACTAAACAGATGCATGGCCCACGCAGATAGCGTTTCCGCTTTTCACCTGGTCTCATTGATATTGCCACATCCTATCCGGACTCTTCGAGGCTACGCCCGCGACGGCGCTTAGCTCAGAAGTTTGTTTATTAGGGCGGCTTGATTTCAACGAGAAAATATGTTCATGGGTTTTGTTGGCGTCGCGTAGAAACAAGCTGAACTCAGTACAGATTAATGAAGAAGGCTATACAATGAAAGAGATTACCGCGCGCTCATCCAATGTTCGCTCCGAATCGTTGGGCTCGGGAAAAAGGGCGAACGTTTTGCCGAATGATGCAGGCATATCGGGTGGTGCATACCGAATGAGTCAGGTTTTAACGCCGCTGATTGGTTATTTAGAAAAACGGATTCATGAGAATCCAGAAGCGCAGGATTTTCGACTTGCTTTGAGCGATGTGGCGCCCATTCAGTTAGATGCGATTCAGTCGAGCTTGGCGCTGCGCACGGTCTCGCAGGAAGCTCGGCAGAGAGTGATGGCGGAGATTAGCGTTCCTTCGGTTCCGCTGATCCCGGGTGTGTGGAATTCGGCTATTTGTTTTAACGATTTTTTTGATGCTGCGGGGATGGCCTTGAAGAAGTTGTATCGCGTATTGGGTTCGGAAGATAAAGAAGCGGTTAAATTTATGTTGGCTCATGTGGCGGCGAGCGATGTGCAGAAATTTTTCGCTTTACCGTGCTGGCGCGGGTTCAGTCGAAGTGCGGTTGTGAGCGCACGAGATATGTCTTTCCAGTTGGGCGATTTGAACGTGAGGTGTCGTGGGTTGAGTCTCCCCGGTGATGAGGGCTTGCCGAAATTGGCTTTTTATCGCTTTAAATCACGCTTGGATTTGAATTCTGAGATTCGCTTAATCGGGCGCTTAGATCTCGACGCGAAAGATATTTTCACGGGATTCGTGAGTATGGCACGGCGTGGAAACCTGAGCATAGAGAAAAGCGCTGCTTTCGTAGCGAATAAGCCTTTGGATTTGGAAGCCTCATTTGATAAGCCTTATCTGTTCGAAGGAAACCGAGGCGCTCGATACTTGAGCCATACCGTCAGGCCACATGATTCCCTCACGTGGTTGGGCGTTCGCCTTACGTCGAGAGGAGAGGTGCAAACGGGAAGCCAAGGAAATTTGATACACCTCCAAACCAACACCGGTACACGTCGCGAGTGGCATGGTGTGACGTTTGATGAGAACGCTAAAATTGTAGCCGGTTGTATCGGCAACTACATGTTCGAGTTTCAGAATGAAGCGCGTAAAATTGTGTGGAAAAATGTCGAGTTTACAAATAACGGTCGGATTAAGGACAATCAGATTGGCACTAAAATGGAACAGCGACAGAATGGTCTTGTGCTGGGTTGGGAAGGCGTTCGGTTTGCCCCGGAAGGCTACTTGAAAGCGGGTTGTCGTGGTAATAAGTTCATTCAGTATCCAGATGGAGGAAATACAATTTGGGAAGGCGTTACGTTTAACACGCAGGGTGGTTTGCAAGCCGGTTGCCGAGGTAATAAAATTGAACACATGACCAATGGGAATTCGGTGCGATTTTCCGATGTTACTTTTAACCCGAAGGGAGATCTGCAGGACGGTTGTCGAGGGGATAAGCTTTTTAAAGTAAATAATAATAATATACGTGTGGAATGGCGAGAGGTCGTTTTCCAATCTTCTGGTGATCTTCAGGCTGGCACCACCGGAAAGATGAGATATGGTTCGGCGGATAAATGGCAAAAGGAATGGCAAAATGTGCGTTTCGAGCCGGCGGGACATCTCCAAACCGATGACAATGGCGTCACCAATGGTACGTACGTGGTTTATCAAGATGACGATACATGTATTCAGTGGGACGACATTAAAATGTCTTCACAAGGTAGGATTCAGGATGGCAGTGACGGAAAATTGTGTGTAAGCAATAAAAATAGGAAGTCGCTGTTGTGTAATTATCGATTCAATAGTGATTATACGGTAAAAGCGGGTTCTAAAGGGACTTTGACGCATATTTTCACGGATGGTTCAAAACTTCATTTTGTCGGAGCCGGTATTACTCCGGATAGACAGGTTGAAGAAAATAATGAAATGACAATGATACGAGAATACGCGAACAATAAAGGTACACTGACTTGGCCTGAAATCATAAAAAAGGATGGCGTGTATTGCCAGAAGGGTCAGAAAGGTTTAACGTGTGAATTCGCAAGCTCGGATGGACAACATCAGTGGTTTCACGGTGAGTCGATGGTGCCACACAGCGATTTTTTTCTGGATAATCATACTGGAGAATTAGTGTTATTGTCTGAGTCTCAGGAAGTGGCGCGCTGGAGTCCGTTGCCGCATCAGTCGGTCGCTGAGAGCTCGCGTACTCGCTGAGCGTGAATGCCAGGTAATGGGTTTGCTGCTGTTTGGCGTTGGCGCTTTACGCGAGTAGGGCGTCAATCGAAGAGATAAAAATTGCTTTTGATCAACAAGGTATTGAAATTCCCTTTACCCTTCTTATCTGGTCTCATTGATAGTGTCACATCCTATTCGGGCCCTTCACGTTCGCGACTTCGACAAACCGAGCAAGCTAATAAAACAATAAAGTAATAAGCCAATAAATTTTTAAATTTGATTGAAAGTTAACATCCGGCATGCTAGAGTCCGCGTGAAATTTGATCAGATGTTATCTTCTACTTGTCTGAAAATTTTCCCCATCAACGTTTTTCGTAGTGACGGTATATTCATATGATTTAAGTGGGAGATTGTCTTGGAAAGCATCATTTCGATGAGTCAAATTTGCCGAGACTGGGCTATTACCGACTTCATTTTCCGACAACGCTTAGCCCAGAAGTTTGTTTAATAGGGCGACTTGATCTCAATGAGAAAAATATTTTCACGAGTTTTGTTGGCGTGGGTGTTTGGTTTGCCTCAGAAGGAGATTTGATCGAAGGATGTTAAGGGAAATCTGATTTTGGATCGCGTTAACCGCGAACGTATGGGGTGGAGGTGCTTTTCAACGTTCGGGTTTAATTCGGCCTAGCCCTCGCTGAGCGGGAAGCCTGCAGCAGGGTTTTATTCACATGTCACATGAATCGACGCAGGGCATCCATGGTGTTTAGCATAAGCATTTATGGTGTGTTGACGTCGCGTAGAAACAAACTGAACTCAGCATACATTATTAAAAAAGGTTATACAATGGAAAAGACTACCGCACTCTCATCCAGTTATTTCTCCGAATCCTATGGCGCGCGAAAGGTGCAAGTTTTGCCGAAAGATGCCAATCTATCGGTTGGCGCACACGGCTTGTCTAAGGTTTTAACGCCGCTGATTGATTATTTAGAAAAACGGATTCATGAGAATCCAGAAGCGCAGGATTTTCGACTCGCTTTGAGCGATGCGGCAGCACCCATTCAGTTAGATGCGATTCAGTCGAGTTTGGCGCTGCGTGCGTTCTCGCAGGAAGCCCGGCAGAGGGTGATGGGGGAGATCACCGTTCCTTCGGTTTCGCTGATCCCAGGTGTGTGGAATTCGGCCATCAGTTTTAGCGATTTTTTTGATGGTGCGGGGATGGCTTTGAAAAAGCTGTATCGCGTATTGGGTTCGGAAGATAAAGAAGCGATGAAATATATGTTGGCTCATGTGGCGGCGAGCGATGTGCAGAAATTTTTCGCTTTACCGTGCTGGCGCGGGTTTAGCCGAAACGCCGTTGTGAGTCCGCAGGATATGTCTCTCCAGTTGGGAGATTTGGACGTGACGTATCGTGGATTGAGTCTACCCGGTGATGAGGGTTTGCCGAAATTAGCTTTTTATCGCTTTAAATCACGCTCGGATTTGAACGCTGAGATTCGATTAATCGGGCGCTTAGATCTCAACGAGAAAAATATTTTCACGGGATTTGCGTGTATGGCACGGCGTGGAAACCAGGGCATAGAGAAAAGCACTGCTTTCGTGGCGAATAAGCCTTTCGATTTGGATGGCTTATTTGATAAGTCTTATCTGTTCGAAGGAAACCGGGGCGCGGTGTCCAAGTGGCAAGCCGCCAGACCTGAAGAGTCCGTCGTGTGGTTGGGTGTTCAGCTTACGTCGAACGGAAAGGTGCAAGCGGGTAGCCAAGGGGATTTGATACACCGACACATCAACGGTACACGTCGCGAGTGGCATGGAATGACGTTTGATGAGAACGCTAAAATTGTAGACGGTAGTAACGGCAATCAAATTTTCATGTTTCAGGATAAAGCACATAAAATCGTGTGGAAAAATGTCCAATTTTCAGCTAACGGTCGGATTAAGAATAATCAGATTGGAACTAAAATTGAACGACCACAAAATGGTCAACTGGTGCGTTGGGAAGGGGTTCGATTTACCCCGGAAGGTAACTTGAGGGCGGGTTGTCGAGGGGATAAGCTCGTTAAAGGAAATGATGGTAAGCGTACGGAATGGCGAGGGGTCGCTTTCCAAGCGTCTGGTGATCTTCAGGCGGGCACCACCGGAAAGGTGAGATTGGGTTCGGCAGATAAGTGGAAAAAGGAATGGCAAAATGTGCGTTTCAATGCGGAGGGTGGCATCCAAACCGATGACAATGGTGTCACCAATGGGACGTACACGTATTATTTGAATAACGGTAGTTATAATCAGTGGAAAGACATTAAAATGTCTTCACAAGGTAAAATTCAGGATGGCAGCGACGGGGAATTGTGTATCAGTCATAAAAAAGGGAAATCGCTGTTGCGTAATTATCGATTCAATAGTGATTTTACGATAAAGGCGGGTTCTAAGGGGGCTGTGACGAACGTTTTCTCGGATAATTCAAAAATTCATTTTGTTGGTGCCAGTATTGCTCGGAATCAACAGATTGAAGAAAATGTTGAAATGACAATAATACGAGAATACCCAAATAATAAATGTACACTGACTTGGCATGAGACGATGAGAAAGGATGGTGTGTATTCGCAGAAGGGTCAGAAAGGTTTAACGTGCGAATTGACAAGTCCGGATGGGCAACGTCAGTGGTTTCACGGTGAGTCGATGATGCCGCACAGTGATTTTTCTCTGGATAATGATACGGGAGAATTAGTATTATTGTCTAAGTCTCAGGAAGAAGTGGTTCGCTTGAGTCCGTTGCCGCATCAGTCAATTGGTGAGAGCTCGCGTGCTCGTTGAGAGTGAATGCGTGAATGCGTGAATGCGTGAATGCCAGGTAATTGGTTTGCTGCTGTTTGGTGTTCGCGCTTTACGCGAGTTGGGCTTTATAAAGATTATGATAAGAAAAAAGGTCTAGTGGAAACCAGATGGCCAAAATATAAGTATTTTATAAAACCATTAATAGAACGTGAGGTTCATGGAAGTTTGTCTTAGTGACTTCATTTTCCGGCAGCGCTTAGTCCAGAAGTTTGTTTATTAGGGTGACTTGGTCTCAACGAGGAAAAACCTTTCACAGGTTTTGTTGGTGTGGGCGTTTAATTTGCCTCAGAGGGACATGAGCTCATGTGTGCATTAATGAAGAAGGTCATACAATGAAAGAGACTACCGCACTCCCATGCAACTATTTCTCCGAATCGTCTGTCTCGCGAAAGGTACAAGTTTTGCCGAAGGATGCAGACAGGTCGGGTGGTGCTTACCGAGTGAGTCAGGCTTTAACGCCGCTGATTGATTATTTAGAAAAACGGATTCATGAAAATCCAGAAGCGCAGGATTTTCGGCTCGCTTTG
>JARRRL010000111.1:8181-15031 GCA_037380725.1 Gammaproteobacteria bacterium
CCATTCAGTTAGAGGCGGTTCGGTCGAGCTTGGCGCTGCGCACGGTCTCGCAGGAAGCTCGGCAGAGAGTGACGGGGGAGATTACTGTTCCGTCGATTCCGTTGATCCCAGGTGTGTGGAATTCGGCCATCTGTTTTAACGATTTTTTTGATGGTGCGGGGATGGCTTTGAAGAAGCTGTATCGCGTATTGCGTTTGACAGAAAAAGCAGAAATTAAGTGGATGTTGAGTCATGTGGCGGCAAGCGATGTGCAGAAATTTTTCGCTTTACCGGTCTGGCGTGGGTTTAGTCGAAGCGCGGTTGTGAGCACGCAAAATATGTCTTTCCAGTTGGGCGGTTTGGACGTGACGTATCGTGGATTGAGTCTACCCGGTGATGAGGGTCTGCCGAAATTGGCTTTTTATCGATTTAGGTCACGTTCGGATTTGAATGCTGAGATTTGTTTAATCGGGCACTTAAATATCGACGAGAAAAATATTTTCACGGGATTCGTGAGTATGAGCCTGCATAGAAACTTGGGCAAAAGCGCTGCGTTCGTGGCGGATAAGCCTTTGGATTTGGAAGCCTCATTTGATATGCCTTATCTGTTCGAAGGAAACCGAGGCGCTCGGTACTCGTTGGATCCAGACGAGCCTCGTAATCACTTCACGTGGTTGGGCGTTCACCTTACGTCGAGAGGAGAGGTGCAAACAGGAAGCCAAGGGAATTTGATACACCTTGAAGGCAATACCGGTATACGCCGTGAGTGGCATGGAATGACGTTTGATGAGAACGCTAAAATTGTAGACGGTTGTATCGGTAATCACCTTCTCGTGTCTCAGAATGATGCACGTAAAATTTTGTGGAAAAATATTGAGTTTTCATCTGACGCTGAGATTAAAGACAATCAGATCGGAACTAAAATGGTACGGCTACAGAGTGGTCATATGGTGTGTTGGGAAGGGGTTCGGTTTGCCCCGAATGGTCACTTGAAAGAGGGTTGTCGTGGTAATATGTTTATTCAGCAGCCAGACGGAACTAAAAGAAACTGGGAAGGGGTTCGGTTTACCGCTAGCGGTAGCTTGAAAGAGGGTTGTCATGGTAATAAATTTATTCAGACTCCAAAAGTAAAGATAAGCTGGGAAGGAGTTCGCTTTGCCCCGAGTGGTCTCTTGAAAGCGGGTTGTCCTGGTAATATGTTTGTTCAGTATCCAGATGGAAGTAATAAAAGCTTTGAAGGCGTTACGTTTAACTCGGCGGGTTCTCTGCAAGCCGGTTGTCGAGGGAATAAGCTCGTTAAAGAAACTAATGGTATGCGTAAGGAATGGCGAGAGGTCGTTTTCCAATCTTCTGGTGCCCTTCAGGCTGGTACCAGCGGAACGTTTAGAATTGGTTCGGCGGATATGTGGCGAGAGGAATGGCGAAATGTGCGTTTCGAGTCGGCGGGTTACCTTCAAACCGATGACAATGGCATCACCAATGGTACGTACCTGGTTTATCATGATGACGGTACATGTGATCAGTGGAATGACATTAAAATGTCTTCACAAGGTAGGATTCAGGATGGCAGTGACGGGGAATTGTGTGTAAGCCATAAAAATGGGAAGGCGCAGTTGCGTAATTATCGGTTCAACAATGACTATACGGTACAGGCGGGTTCCAAGGGGATTTTGACGCATATTTACCCGGATGATTCAAAACTTCATTTTGTGGGAGTCAGTATTACTCCGGATAGACAGATTGAAGAAAATAATGAGATGTCTCTGATCCGAGAATACCCGAGTAATAAATGTACACTGACTTGGCATGAGATCATAAAAAAGGATGGCGTGTATTCGCAGAAGGGTCAGAAAGGTTTTACGTGTGAATTGGCAAGCCCGGACGGGCAACGTCAGTGGTTTTGCAATCAGTCATTTGTGCGACACAACGATTGTTTTTTGGATAATCATACAGGAGAATTGGTGTTATTACTTGAGTCTCAGGAAGTGGCGCGCTTGAGTCCGTTGCCGCATTCGTCGATCGGTGAGAGCTCTCGTGCTTCCCAGGGTGTGAATGCCAGATAATTGGTTTGTGCTGTTTGGCGTTGGCGCTTTACGGAACCGATTCTCGTGCAACTCTTGATGACATTGGTGGCGGAGCGCCTGACTAACTGATGTGTGAGCAGCCCTTTCAAGATGAAAAGCGAACAATTATATTATGTGGATTACTTGTAACTATCTATAGACACCTGTTTTTTTATTATAAAAAGAATTGATCGAAAAATTCAGTTGCCTAATTATTCATTAGGCAACTTTTAATGTACCTTTGGGCCAAATGAAAAATCATTCATCGAGCTCTTCGTCGCAGTGCTCACGACTGCCAAGAATAACTTAATAAGTCAATAAACCATTCGATTTAATTGAAAATTTGCATCCGTCATGCTAGGGTTCTTGTGAAATTTGATTGGATGTTGGCTTCTGACTGTCTGAAAATTATTCCATCAGCGTTTTTCGTAGCGACAGGATATTGATATGATTTGAGTGGGAACGAGAAAATATTTTCACGAGTTTTGTTGGCGTGGGCGTTTAATGTGCCTCAGAGGGATATGATCTAAATATACATCAATGAAGAAGGTTATACAATGGAAAAGACTACCGCACTCCCATGCAATTATTTCTCCGAATCGTCTGTCTCGCGAAAGGCGCAAACTTTGCCGAAGGATGCAGGCAGATCGGGTGACGCTTACCGAGTGAGTCAGGCTTTAACGCCGCTGATTGATTATTTAGAAAAACGAATTCATGAGAATCCAGAAGCGCAGGATTTTCGGCTTGCTTTGAGCGCTGCGGCGCCCATTCAGTTAGAGGCAGTTCAGTCGAGCTTGGCGCTGCGCACGGTCTCGCAGGAAGCTCGGCAGAGAGTGACGAGGGAAATTGCCGTTCCTTCGATTCCGCTGATCCCGGGTGTGTGGAATTCGGCTATTTGTTTTAACGATTTTTTTGATGGCGCGGGGATGGCTTTGAAGAAGCTGTATCGCGTAATGAGTTTGACAGAGCAAGCAGAGTTTAAGTGGATGTTGAGTCATGTGGCGGCGAGCGATGTGCAGAAATTTTTCGCTTTACCGGTCTGGCGTGGGTTTAGTCGAAGCGCGGTTGTGAGTCCGCAAGATATGTCTTTCCAGTTGGGCGATTTGGACGTGACGTATCGTGGATTGAGTCTACCCGGTGATGAGGGCCTGCCGAAATTGGCTTTTTATCGATTTAGGTCACGGTCGGATTTGAATGCTGAGATTCGTTTAATCGGGCGCTTAGATCTCGACGAGAAAAATATTTTCACGGGATTCGTGAGTATGAGCCTGCATGGAAACTTGGGTAAAAGTGCTGCGTTCGTGGCGGATAAGCCTTTGGATTTGGAAGCCTCATTTGATATGTCTTATCTGTTCGAAGGAAATCGAGGCGCTCGATACTCGTTGGATCCAGTCGATCCTCGTGATAACGTCACGTGCTTGGGCGTTCAACTTACGTCGAGAGGAGAAGTGCAAGCGGGAAGCCAAGGGAATTTGATACACTACGAAGGCAGCACCGATATACGTCGCGAGTGGCATGGGGTGAGGTTTGATGAGAACGCTGAAATTGCAGCCGGTTGTATCGGCAATCACCTGCTTGTGTTTCAGAATGGAGCGCGTAAAATTGTTTGGAAAAATGTTGAGTTTGCAAGTACCGGTCAGATTAAGGACAATCAAATCGGAACTAAAATTGGACAGCAACACGGTGTTGTGATGCGTTGGGAAGGGGTTCGATTTGCCCCGGATGGTCGCTTAAAAGCGGGTTGTCATGGTAATAAAATTATTCAGTCTCCCGGAGGAAAGGTCAGTTGGGAAGGGGTTCAGTTTGCTCCCGATGGTACCTTGAAAGCGGGTTGTCATGGTAATAAATATATTCAGTCTTCAGAAGGAAAGGTAAGCTATGAAGGCGTTACGTTTGACTCGACGGGTCTTCTGCAAGCCGGTTGTCGAGGGAACAAGCTCGTTAAAGAAAATAATGGTATGCGTAAGGAATGGCGAGAGGTCGTTTTCCAATCTTCCAGTGCCCTTCAGGCTGACACCACCGGAACGTTTAGAATTGGTACGGCGGATAAATGGCTAAAAGAATGGCAAAATGTGCATTTCACACCAGCGGGTGGCTTAAAAGCCGATGACAATGGCGTCATCAATGGTACGTTTCTGCGTTATTTTGATAACGGTAATTATGTGCAGTGGAAAGACATTAAAATGTCTTCAAACGGTATGATTCAGGATGGCAGTGGCGGGGAAATGTGTGTAAGCAAAAATAACATGAAGCAGTTGTTGCGTAATTGTCGATTCAATAGTGACTATACGATAAAGGCGGGTTCTAAGGGGACTGTGACGTATATTTTTTCGGATGATTCAAAACTTCATTGTGTCGGAGCCGGTATTACTCCGGATAGACAGATTGAAGAAAATAATGAGATGACAATGATACGAGAATACGCAAATAATACATGCACGCTGACTTGGCATGATATCCTGAAGAAGGATGGCGTGTATTTGCAGAAGGGCCGGAAAGATTTAATGTGTGAATTGGCAAGTTCGGATGGGCAAAGGCAGTGGTTTCACAGTGAGTTTATGATGCCACACAGCAATTTTCTGCTGGATAAGCATACGGGAGAATTGGTGTTATTGTCTAATAAGTCTCGGGAAGTGGGACGCATGAGTCCGTTGCCGCATTCGTCGATCGGTGAGAGCTCGCGTGCTCGCTGAGTGTGAATGCCAGGTAGATGGTTTTCCAAAATAAATGGGTTTTCCAAGACAGAAGGTTTTCAATACTGGTAATCGCCCCAATGCCATTGAGCCAACGTTATCGCAACAAGCGGTGCGGTTTCGGCGCGCAAAATTCGCGGACCCAACTGAAGCGCGTCGAAACCGCTTGTCATCGCGGTTTCAACTTCGTGGTCGCTGAACCCGCCTTCTGGGCCTGAAGCAATCGCCAATGTGCTGGGGCGTGTATTCATCGAAAAGTCATCGGGTTTTCGGGTGTCGTGTGGGTTGAGTATCCAGCGCTGGTCGCATTGCTTTGTCACGGTCTGGAGCCAGGTTTCATACGGAGCGGGGGGAAACAGATGTGGCAAGTGGTCACGTTGACTTTGTTCGAGTGCGGCAATTAATTCATGATGCCATTGGCTGGTTTTTTTCTCGAGCCGCGTACCGCTGAGTTTGACCTCTGAACGTTCGGTAATGAGCGGCGTGATGTGTGTGACCCCTAGCTCAGTCATTTTTTGGAGTGCCCATTCGAAACGTTCGCCTTTTATTAAGGCCAGCCCGTAATGAATGATCAGTGGAGGGGCCGTGATCATTTGGGGCGATCCGATGCGTTCAGCGAACAGCGTAGATGGTGTGTTTGTTTTTTTACTGTTCGGGCGTTTTAAACGTGATGTGTTTGGAGCTGCGGTTTGCGATAAGGGAGGGGTTGATGTGGCGGAGTTGGATGTGGCGAATCGAATCAAGGCGCGTTGACGGAGACCTTCACCATTGGTGAACACCACGGGCGTATCCGGCTTTATACGCAGCACGGTCGTCAGTCGGTGACACATCGGTTTGGGAAGCGTCAGATAGGGATCGTTTGTGTTCGTCAGTTCGGGGTAATAGAGGTACATTTCGCGCATGTGTCTTCTCGTTTGCATTTCATTCAGTGAGGGCGCGAGCACCCGATACATGTTGAGACGCTGACGCCGTTGCCCGTGAAATACATTCCGCGGTGATGCTGCCGAGTTGGCGAATTTCCTCTGGAGAAATAACGTAGGGTGGCATCCAGTATACGACGGAGCCCAAGGGTCGCAGTAGTACGCCCTGACGCAGACCTTCGCGATATACCATCATGCCGATGCGTGACTCCCCAGCATACGGCAGGCGTTTGGCTTTGTCCTGGATGAGATCGATGGCGACGATCATTCCGGTTTGGCGCACCTCACTGACATGAGGGTGTTCGCGCAAGGGCTCGACGGCTTCGCGCAGCAGAGCGCTGCGTGTTTGGTTATGCGTGATGACGTGATCCCGTTCAAACAGATTCAATGTGGCTAAGGCAGCAGTACAAGCTAGCGCGTTTCCGGTGTAGCTGTGGGAATGCAGGAACGCTTTGAACGTGTGGTAGTCGTCGTAAAAGGTGTCGTATATCGCGTTGTGGGTCATGACCACGGACAAGGGGAGGTACCCAGCGGTTAGTCCTTTGGAAAGGCACAAGAAATCGGGACTGATGTTGGCTTGTTCGCATGCGAATAGGGTGCCCGTACGGCCAAAACCAACGGCGATTTCATCGGCAATCAAATGAACGTTGTAGGTGTCGCACAGTGCTCGCAGACCGGTGAGGTAGCTGGCATCATACATACGCATACCGCCCGCACATTGTACGAGGGGTTCGAGAATCACGGCGCTGATCTGTTTGTGTTGTGTCGACAGAATGGTCTCGATAGATTGTAAGGATGCGAGACTGTGTGCTGCCCATTGCTCACGAGGTAAACCAGAACAATCCGGACTGGGTGCGGTGATGCTTTGCAGTAAAAGGGGTTCATACGTGGTTTTATACAAAGACACATCACTGACGGATAAGCAGCCGAGCGTTTCACCGTGATAACTGTGTTCTAAGCACACAAATTTGTGTTTGCCCGGTAGACCTTGATTACGCCAGCAGTGGAAACTCATTTTCAGTGCTATTTCAACGGCGGAAGAGCCGTTATCGGCATAAAACACGCGTTCTAAGCCCTTTGGGGTGATCTCGACCAACTTTTCCGCCAGTTCAAGCGCAGGGTCATGCGTAAACCCAGCTAAAATCACGTGTTCAAGTTGCTGCGACTGTTTGGTGATGGCCGCGTTAATGTGTGG
>JARRRL010000112.1:0-14673 GCA_037380725.1 Gammaproteobacteria bacterium
GGACTCGGCTGGATCGGCAAACACACTAACCTGATCGCCCGCGAGGCAGGGTCCTGGTTCTTCCTCGGCGAGATCTACACCGACCTGCCGCTGATCCCGGACAAGCCGACAGCTTCTCACTGTGGCAGCTGCCAGGCCTGTATCGACGTCTGCCCGACTCGTGCCATCATCGCTCCTTACCAGCTCGATGCCCGGCTTTGCATCTCCTATCTCACTATCGAACTCAAGGGCGCAATCCCGGAATCCCTGCGACCGCTCATCGGCAACCGTTAATCGTTAAAAAAGTACCAATCATCGTGAAACAGATGACAACACCACAGTCCTTTTCTACTGCTCACCCCCCATTCTGGTGACTGCAGTGGAATGCGACGGATATCCAAGTTATGGGTGCGATCAAACTGTTCGGCATTTGGGTGCTGATGCGTGACAACGGTAACGGTGCTGGGATCCAACCGTGTGGCCACTTCCCACAACCAGCGACCACTGCCACCGTGTGTGGGAGGAAAAATTTCGCTTAAGAATAGGATGCGCACGTTCCCATAACCCCCTAAAACCTCACTTTTGCATTGATGGCGTAACCATTTGAATCACGATTTGCGTAACCATTGAAAGGAGGTGATTCTACCAAAAAATGTGTATAGGCTGCGAATTTCTTCGTTACTTTTAAAGTGTTGTTCGATGAGGTAATACGTCAGTAGTGCGGTGCCGTATGTGAAGGCGTACAGCATGGAACCCAGTATAGCTTGGTAGACGATGTGCTTGGTTTCCCAGATAAAAATGGTTTGAGCGGCGTAATGTCCGAGGGCCAAAGCCAATCCGACGGGTATCAATAAGCAGGTCAGTCGCCATAAGCCAATGGGGCGGATCCCATTAAAATAGATGACAATCGATACGGTAATGACGAGGCCCAGCAGACCACGGTACAGCGCAAAGTTGGTCAGGCTGAGTTCGTGCAGTGCTATGAGTGCTACAGCCAAAGCAGCGGTTGAAAGCAGATCAAACAAAAAGAGAGCCCGCATCAGTCCTTGAGCTACAAAACTGTCAACGACTAACGCGAACACGCTGTAGGTGATAAACAAGAGTGAAAAATATTTCAGCAGCTTGTGATAGGTGGTCCATTGTGCGCCGAGCACAACGTGAGTAATGCCTTCAGAGAATTGCCACATGATACCCGTGATGGGCAGCAGCGTGATCATCAGGAGCAAAAAGGCTACACGAAAGCGAAAAGCAAACAGCTCATGATCGTGTTTGCTTTTCGCCATGGCGGAGAGCAGCGGTTCTAAGACCGGCATGATAACTAGCAATGCTGGCGTAACGGCTAAATCACGTTGCAGATGATATCCGCCTAACTCCGCTGGTGGGAACAAACGAGAAACCAAGAGTGTGTCCAGATGAGCGCGTAAAAAACCAAGCACGCCGCGCAACAAGCTCCATTGAGAGAAATGCCATTGTTCGTGCAAGTGGCTTAAACTCCATCGAGGGCGAAAGCGGTGAATGCAGTATGTGCCCACTGTGAAAACGAAAGCGCTGACCCATTCACCGGCGATTAAGGCCCAATAAGAGGGGGACCACAGCGCCCATGTTAGCGTGATTGAAAAGCTAAAAATTTTTTGTGTTAATGTCAACTTAAAAATGGAACGATATTCGATTTCTTTGACTAACAGGCTATAACCTGGGTTTTTGGCGGCACGAATTAACATGGTTGATGTCGCCACGAGTAAAGCCATATGGAGTTCCGGTAATTGGTACCAATTGGCCAGTTGCCAGGCTCCGGGGATCATTGCCAGCGTAATGCATCCTTTGATCAGCATATCCAGCGACCAAGCTGTATTGAGGTCGGCGGTGAGGACATGCGATTTTTGAATCAGGTACTTGTGTGTGCCCGCATCAGCCAGCGTTTCGAAAAACTGAATGACCATGACCACAATGGCAACGAGACCAAAATCTTCTGGGACCAGCAAACGAGCTAAGAGCAATGTGCTGATCAAGCCAATGAGTCGATTGGTTAACTGCATAGCCAGCTGCAATAACGATCCCGAAAGCACCTTGCTGGCTAATGACATGTGTGGACTCACTACTGGGTCGGTGCTGTGTTAGTACGGCGGCACCTTGCAATAGGGGACACAAGGCAAGGTGCTGAAGCGCGTAACGTGCATGGCGCGCGCATTACGCAGAGGATGCAGAATAGAATGAGTGGTGCTTATTATCAAGTTGAATCGGCATTGGGTGTAGTGTGTCCAGAGGCGTGGTATTCATCTGTTTTGCGGTAAACAATCAGCATTAATCCTGGTTTGCTGGGAATCCGTATTCAGCGTTGATCACTCGATTGCGACCCGTGCTTTTGGCCTGGTACAGCGCGCGATCGGCGCGGTGTAGTATCTGTCGAGTGGTGTCGTCCAGGCGGGAGGTGGCTACACCAACGCTCATGGTGACGGGGATGTCCGTTCCGTTGCAGGAGCACGTTACACTGGCGATTGTGTTGCACAGGCGTTCGCTGTTTACGGTGGCCCCTTCGTTATTGGTGTTGGACATAAGCAGCACAAATTCTTCGCCCCCGTATCGAAAAAAGCGATCGGTGGCGCGGCTGTTTTCTTTTACTCGGTTCGTCACAGTTTTTAATACAGTATCTCCCGCATCGTGTCCATAGCAATCGTTTATTTTCTTGAAATGGTCCAAATCAATCAGTGCTACGGAAAAACACCGGTTGTAGCGGTGGAAGTTTTTCAACTCTTGCTGCAGCGTTTCATCCAGCGCCTGTCGATTACCGGCACCGGTGAGTGGGTCCGTCAAGGCGCTTTGTAAAGCGCGGTGGAATTGTAAGGCGTTCCGCAGTGGGTACGCGAGGCTGCGTGTGGAATGCTCGATGGCGATTCGTTCTTCAGGAAGAAATGGCGTGGCGCGCGATAAAATGATGAGCCCGAGAGAATCTTCATCCGTTTTTACATCGTACTGACAACGGTGTTGATGCGCATGGCCTAGGTCGAGTTTGATGTGGTGTGCGTGGCAATAAAAACTCAGGCTGCTGATGCCATATCGTTTAGAAAGTGCAATATGATAAAAACGAAGTTGGGTTTCGACATCCAGCGTGCGTTGCAGCGCGATGTTCAGCTGTTGTTGGAATTGTGGAAATGTGGCGCGCTCAAATTGCCGTGCATGATGAGAGGATGGATCCGCATGATCGGTGTCTGGCACGGGTGTATGCTGGTTTGTTGCTTCCGATGTATTGACCATTATTCTGACCTTCATTGCTGTTCTCGGTAGCGTATAAACGGTGATCCATTGTGTAAGCAAGGAATATAATGCTTGTGTGTTAAACATCAACACCAGTACAGGTGCTGGGTATTGTGAGACACGTTTACGCTTTTCTTAAGCGTAGGCGGTGTGTGCGATGTGTGCTAGATTATGTCGACCCGAAATGAGGAAAAGCGTTTAAAATAGTACCGTGTTAGTGATGTTTATTTTTTCAAAAATTATACGGAGTGTTATGCCGTGTGACAATTATGATTGCGCTGGAGTGGGTTCAATCAAGGAGCCGCTGAGGGAAGCAGGGCTTTTTGTGAGCAGATACAGAAAAGGCGCCAAAGCTTGATCGGGGCTGCGCAAGATCGATGGATTTTCCGCTGGAAAAGCTTGTCGGCGTTGCTCTGTAGCCACTGGACCAGTATTAACAATATTAACTTTAATGCGGCTGGTGTGCTGCCATTCAGCGGCCCACACCTGAGTCAATGCGATGAGCGCGGCTTTACTGACGGCGTAAGCGCCCCAATAAGCGCGTGGTGCTACGCCCTCATCCGCGCTGGTAAAAATGACGTGTGCACGATTTGCAGCTTGCAGCAGTGGTGCGAGGGCTTGCGTGAGTAAAAAAGCGCTTTCGACGTGGGTGGACATAAGCTGACGCCACAGATAGGGCGGATAGTGTTGCAAAGGGGTGAGTTCACCCAATAGGCCCGCTAAATGCACGATGCTATGCAATGCTGGCAGGTGATGATTGGCGTCCGTTGGAGAGGAATCCGGCTGAGGCGTGTATTCATGAATAATCTGATGTGTTAATTCGGCGGCGCTGTCTTCGGTGAGGCTTGAGAGATCAAAGGGAATCAATAATGGATCGGGGCGACCCGTTTGCACAAAGTTTTTGGCCAGTTGTTCCAAACCTCGCTCGTCTTTATCCAATAAAATGACTTCGGAATGGGTGAGCCAGTTGGCGAGTGCGCGGCCAATGCCTGATGCGGCGCCGGTTATTAGGATGCGCTGACCCATCAAGTCTTGTGGTGAAGCGGTAAAACCCTTGGGTACGACATGCACCGAAGGTGGAGTAAGCGCTTGGACTGGGGGAAAATGTGTTGACATTAGTATTTTTCTCAGACAATTTTTCTGGGTTACTTGCATTTTTATAGAGGCGATGAATCTTATAGAAGTGATGATTAGGGGGGAGTACGGCGGTGTGGTGTGAGCAGTGATTGTAGCAATGGTAATAACTGCTGACTGTCGTGCACTGCCACATCGTAATTCCATTGATCCGGTTGTTCGTCTTGGTCGATGTATCCGTAGAGCGCCGCAATGGTCAGCATCCCAGCGGATTTGCCGGCGATTATATCACGCTCGTGGTCGCCAACGTAAATACAGTGTGATGCGGGGATATCTAATTGTTCGGCACCCAAGAATAGTGCGTCTGGGTGTGGTTTTGCTTTCTCAACGTGATCTGGACACACAACAAGCTGGGCCGGGTGTGTCAGATTCAGTGCGTGCAAGAGCGGAGTCGTAAATCGAATGGGTTTATTGGTCACAATGCCCCATGGTATGTGGTGTTTGGCTAGCCAGGCCAGCGTGTCCGCCATGCCGGGAAACAGGCGTGTGTGTTGGCCGTTGCTGATTTCATAGCGGTCCAAAAAACGCGTTTTGTGTTGATCGAACGCCGGGTGTGTGGGTTCGAGCGCTGTGGCCAATGTGGTGAGTGCGCTTGAACCGTGGGAGACGCGTTGTCGGATGAGTGAGTCTGCGAGTACGGGCAGCTTGTGTTCCTGGCGCATCTGGTTCACAACGCCGTCGCGGTAGCCCCTGGTCTTGAAGTCAAGCGCGATGCTTATTGGGCTTTGGTCGAAGCCATCAAGTAATTGACGCTGACGTCTTTTTGCAGGGAGTAGGTTTTGGTGATGGGGTTGTAGGTCAGGCCAATCAAGTCCTGCGGGATTCCGCCGGCTTGTCGAACCCAGCGGGCGAGTTCTGAGGGACGAATAAATTGGGCGTAATGGTGTGTGCCTTTGGGCAATAATTTTAAAATATGTTCGGCGGCCACAATCGCCAGTGCAAATGCTTTGGGGTTGCGGTTAATGGTGGAAAAAAATACGCTACCACCAGGTTTCACCAGGCGAAAGCATGCGGCAACGGTGCTGGCGGGGTCGGGGACGTGCTCCAGCATTTCCAGGCACGTTATAAAATCGTACTGTTCGGGGTGTTTGTCTGCCCAGGTTTCCGCTGTCGTATGGTGATACGCGATGTTTAACATTGAGGTGCAGAGGTGTTGTTGAGCGGCGTGTATGGCTTTTTCACTCATGTCGATTCCGGTCATCACGGCACCACGCTGCGCCAAGGCTTCGGACAAAATGCCACCGCCACATCCAAGATCCAAGCCCTGTTTTTCAACAATGTTGTCGTGCTGCTGGATCCAGTTGGCGCGCAGCGGGTTGATGTCGTGCAAGGGTTTGCACTCGCCCATGGGATCCCACCAGTGTTCGGCCAGTTTATCGAATAGGGCTATTTCATCGGGGTTTACGTTTTCGGTTTCGGAATTACGGTTTATGATGTTCATGATGGTGAATGCCTGGTTTGATGGAAATGGTTTTTTTAGCTTATGATGTCGTAGATATTTTAAATCGTTTGGGCGTGTAAGGCATCGTGCCACGCGCGTGTTCGCGCGAGGATGTCGGCTTGATCGAGGGTCAGCAGTTCGCGATTGCGCACGACTGGGCGACCGGCAATCCAGACATGGGTGACTTGTTGGCTGTTCAACGCATACGCCAATTGTGAACTCAAATTATGCAAGGGTTGTGTGTTTGGCGCGGATAAGTCAACGGCAATGACGTCAGCGGCGGCTCCGGTACGCAGTTCACCCAGTTGCTGTTCGCAGCCCAGTGCTTTTGCGGCGTATCGTGTTGCCAAGGCTAAAGCCTGATTGGCTGGTAGAACGGTGGTGTCTTGTGCAACGGCTTTGGCGAGCAACGAAGCGGTTTTCATTTCGCTGAATAAATCCAAATCGTTGTTGCTGGCTGCTCCGTCGGTACCCAGTGCGACGTTCACACCGGCTTGCAGTAGTGCGGCAATGGGAGAGAAACCGCTGGCGAGTTTTAAATTTGATTCGGGGCAATGCACCACATGGCTGTGTGTGCTGGCGAGTAACTCGATGTCTTCGGGGGTGAGGCATGTGGCATGAACGGCTTGAAAGTTATCGCGCAGCAGTCCGAGTCGGTGCAGTCGATTTAACGGTCGTTCGCCGGTTTTGCTGAGCGCCTCATTCACTTCTTGTGCGGTTTCGTGTACGTGCATTTGAACGAAGCTGTTGTGCGTTGCAGCCAGTTCGGCGATGCTTTCAAGTGGTTGATCGGAAACGGTGTAGGGGGCGTGAGGTCCAAAACCGATGCGTATGGAATGGGTGCTGTCTGTGGCGTAGCGCTCTAGGAGGGATTGTGTTTTAGCCAGGTATTCATCTGGCCCGCTGCCCCATGCGGTGGGGAAATCAAAGATCGGGCAGGCCAGGTGAGCACGGACGCCGGCGGCCTGCGCAACTTCGGCGACGGTTTCGGGGAAAAAGTACATGTCCGTAAATGTGGTGGTGCCACTGAGCAGCATTTCGGTCAAGGCGAGACGTGTACCATCGGCCACAAATTCAGGACTGACCCATTTTTGTTCGGCAGGCCAAATGTGTTCTTGCAGCCAGGTCATGAGTGGCAAATCGTCGGCGTAGCCACGCAGTAATGCCATAGCGCTGTGGGCGTGGGCATTTATCAGTCCGGGTAAGAGGGTGTGGTTGGGCAATTGAAGGGTAGTGCAGGTTGATGGCAAGGGCCCGAGCTGTTGTCGCACGGTTTCCGGAGTGCCTACGGCAATGATGTTACCTTGCGAAAAAGCTAGGGCACCAGGGCTAAATAAGGTTGTTTTTTCATCTGATGTATAGAGGTGTTGTGATTCAATCAGAGTATCGGGCATTTGCGGGTGCGTCATACGTGGTTCCTTGGTGTATCGATGTGTGAAATACGTGCTGAGATTTTTCGTTTTAAACTGGACTGTTTAAACTGGACTGGTTGGTGTGTATTCTAAGCAAGTCATTCTAGGCAGGTGAATGACAATGAACAACTGGTAAAAGTACAACTGCACTAAACACGTCGGGCTCCAGGTTGTTGGAGGTGGCCTGCCGAGAAAAATATGAACAATCTTTAATTTAGATCAAAGCAGAGGGAGTTTGTTTCGGGTTCACTGTGCCTGGTTGTCGCAACCCCCTTAAATTCGCAACCCCCTTAATTAAAGAGAGCTGGTTATGGTTAGAAGTGTGATGAGCAGTGCGAAACAAGCAACGCGTATAGCAACGACGGTTTTGGCGGTTTTAGTTCCGATACATGTCAGTGCTTATGAGGCTGGTGAGTGGATTGTCCGTGCGGGTGTCGCAACGGTTGATCCAGATGAGGGAAGTGGGGGTATTCAGATTCCAGCCTTAGCGGGTACGGGTGCTTATGCTGGTGGCCCCATCGCGGGGACGGGCGTGGATGTGGACAGTGACACGCAGTTGGGCCTGACGGTGACGCACATGTGTACTGAACGTTGGGGTGTGGAATTGTTGGCCGCAACGCCTTTTACGCATGATGTGACGGCTGATTTGGGGAGTCTGGGTCAGGTCAATGTGGGTGAAACGAGTCACTTACCGCCGACGGTATCGATGGTTTGGTATCCGGTGGGTTCGTCGTCTGCGTTTTCACCTTATGTTGGTGCGGGTATCAACTACACGGTGTTCTTTAAAGAAAGCGTTTCGGCAGATTTGGAGTCGGGCTTGTCTGCGGTTGCCGATGCGGTGACGGCCACATCGGTGGGATTGCCTTCTCCCGTCGAAATGGATATGAAATTGGACGATTCCTTTGGCCTTGCGTTTCAAGTGGGTGTGGACGCTGCCGTCAATACCTCGTGGCACCTAAACGCATCCGTACGCTGGATTGACATTGATACGGAAGCCACATTGACGTCGAGTTTGGGAGAGACCATCCGAGTGGATGATATCCAAATCGATCCTTGGGTATATCAAGTGAATGTGGGGTATCGATTCTGAGTACTTGGTTCTGAGTACTTGGTTCTGAGCACTTGGTTTGAGTACTTGGTTTGAGTACAAAGATGGAGGGCTCATCGTTGCGTGCATCAGTGAGTGCTCCAATCGATGATGGCTTTTAACTCGTCCATTTTTTGAATCGTTATTTCTCGTTTATCGATGGTAAGTAGACCGTTTTGTTGAAAACGGCTTAAGACGCGGCTGACCGTTTCAAGGGTCAGCCCGAGGTAATTGCCGATATCCGATCGGGACATGGGCAAGCGAAATGAGCTTGCGGATAAATGACGATTGTGATTACGTGTGGAAATGCTGAGTAAAAGCGCTGCGATTCGCTCATCCGCACTGTGTTTACTTAAGAGTGTCATGATGCGCTGATCCGTGACGATTTCTTTGCCCATCAATTGAAAAAAATGACGCTGCAGAGACGGTAGCTTTAAGCTCAATGCTTCTAATTGGGAAAAAGGAATCTCGCAGACGGCAGCTGTTTCTAACGCTATAGCGGCATTCGTATGTTGGCCCGTGGCAATGCCATCCATGCCGAGCACTTCACCCGGTAAATAAAAACCCGTTATGTGTTCCTCGCCACGGCTTGTGATGTTGCTGGCTTTGATGGTGCCTGATCGAACGGCGTAAACCGATGAGAAGGGATCACCAATGCGGTACAGATGTTCGCCTTTTTGTAAGGGACGTCCCCGTTTAATAATCTCGTTGAGTTGATCAATGTCATTCACGTGTAAGCTAATTGGGATGCAGATGGTGTTCAAGCTGCAGTTCCCGCAGGAGCTCATGGATGCGTGATGACAGTGCTGCTGTTGGAGAAGGGGGGAGGGCGGAGTACGATGGCTGCTCATGACAATCTCTCAATTGGACTATTTGTTCAATTTCATTTATTTTGTTGAATGCTGATGACAGTTTTGGTGGCAATCTGATAACAAATCGAAACGCAATGTTGTGTATCCCGTATCACATCATACTGTAGCGCGTATTTCGTAGCACGAATGGCGTCTTGAACTTTGAGTCTTGAATTGTACACCGGGCTAGCAGGTGTACAATTTTGCATGAGCGCGTGCAGCAGGTAAAGTAGATTCCCGCTTTGATTCGGTGTAAGACGACTTACATGTGAAGTCAGCGATGCTGATTTAAATCAAAGCGGATACAAATTAAATA
The DNA here is from genome assembly GCA_037380725.1 of Gammaproteobacteria bacterium. Lineage (GTDB taxonomy): Bacteria > Pseudomonadota > Gammaproteobacteria > Pseudomonadales > JANQJO01 > JARRRL01. Next base: position 9,473 of record JARRRL010000112.1, read on the forward strand.
AGATGCGTGTGAGGCCTGTAAGCATGATGACGTATGATGAAGCATTGACCATCGCTTTGAACGTCGCGGAACCGTGCAAATTGGGTACAGAAACCCTGGCATTGTCGATGGTTCCCGGGCGCATTTGCGCCAGACCGATAAAAGCCCCTTTATCAATTCAACCTTTTGATAATTCAGCGATGGATGGTTATGCCTTGCGCCATGAAGTGCTGCAAGGTGCCTCAAAGGATTCACCCGTGACACTCCGGATTTTGGCGACGATTGCAGCCGGAGATGACATTGCGGTCGGCGACGACATTGCGGTTGGTGATGACAATGTGGTTGGTGATGACAATGTGGTTGGTGATGACAATGCGGAGGTGGATGCTGGGTTATCGCTGTCTCCAGCGTGTTGTGTGAAAATCATGACTGGTGCACCCATACCTGATGGTGTGGATGCTGTGGTCCCCGTTGAAGCGGTGACGCTTGTTAACGCTGAAGGTGAAGACGCCAATAGTTCTGACCACGATAGTTCTGATCTCAATAGTGACATGATGGGTGCGCGCGCGGTTTTTACGGCGCCCGTGCGTCCACAAGCGAACATTCGTTTGGCGGGTGAAGATTTTCGTGTTGATGATCCGGTGTTGGAACGAGGGCAATTGTTGCACGTTGGGCATGTCTTGCCGCTTGCGACTTTGGGAGTTGGCGAGCTTGAGGTATTTAAAAGGCCACGTTGCGCGTTTGTGTCGACGGGGAAGGAATTGGTGGATGATTTGGCGCTGAGTCTGGAGGCAGGTCAAATTTACAATTCCAATCGTCCGTATGCCGTTGCGGCGTTAGCGCAACTGGGTGTGGAGGTCGTGGATGCGCGGACGGTGTCGGATGAACCCCATGAATTCGAAAGCATGCTGGAAGAAATGCAGTCGAAAGACCTCGAACTGATCGTGTCAAGTGGTGCGGTTTCGGTGGGGGATTTTGATTTTGTTCGAGAAACCTTAGAACGAATGGGGGCGGAAATTTTGTATCACCGGATTGGGATACGTCCTGGCAAACCCAATTTGTTGGCGCGCTTCTCGAGTGGGGGGTTGTACTTTGGTTTGCCGGGCAACCCCGTTGCGACGGCGGTGGGTTTGCGGTTTTTGGTTGCGCCAGTTGTGCGAAAGATGCAAGGGCGTGCGATAGAGCAGCCAGTGATGGCGCGTGCGTTGAATGCGTTTCAGAAGAAACCGGGTATACACTTTTTTCTGAAAGCCGTTGCTCACGTAACGGACGAAGGTCAGTTGGCGGTGATGTTGATGGCTGGGCAAGAATCTTTTAAAGTGCATCCTTTTCTAGGGCTGAATGGTTGGGTGGTTTTGTCCGACACGGATACCGATGTTCAGGAGGGTGATTCCTTATTGTTTTATCCTGCATTTCCCGATGAGGGTATTCTGATAACAGAATAATGAGATCTAACAGATTTATAAATTGTGACCTTGAATACCCGCTTTGGTCTTTCGTGTTGGAAAGGAGTTGAGACCGTGATTGTCGAACCTGAGCTTATGGATCGTTTTGGTCGACGCTTTCCCTATTTGCGCTTGTCATTAACCGATGTGTGCAATTTCAAATGTTCGTATTGTCTTCCGAATGGGTACCAAAAAACCGCGTGTGATTCGTTCATGTCGATCGTGGAGATCGGGCGTTTGGTACGGGCTTTTGCCGGGTTGGGTGTTGGAAAAATTCGTTTGACGGGCGGGGAACCGACGATACGTGATGATTTTCTGGAAATTGCCCGTGTCGTGGCCAATACGCCGGGCATTTGCAGAGTGGCTTTTACAACAAATGGTTTTAAACTGCCGGAACGCGCACGCGATTTTTTTGCGGCGGGTTTGCGGGCCGTGAATATCAGTATTGATTCCTTGCGTCCAAGCCGATTTAAATTGATTACGGGTCACGATCGGTTTAACGAGGTGCTTAACGGCATAACGGCTTGCGACGAGGCGGGGTTTGAAACGATCAAAGTTAACACAGTGCTGCTGAAAGGTTTGAATGAGGAAGAGTTGGAAGATTTTATCGATTTTGTTGTCGATCGCGCGATTACCCTGCGTTTTATTGAGCTGATGCGTACGCAGGATAACGCGGCTTATTTTAAACAACATCATTTATCGGGTGAGCGAGTGATTGAGCGTCTGCTTGCGCGTGGTTGGCGGGAGCGACCTCGTGCGTTTGATGCGGGACCAGCGCGTGAATTTGAGCATGCAGACAGCTTGGGTACCATCGGTTTGATTGCGCCGTATGCACCGGATTTTTGTGCTACGTGTAATCGATTGCGTGTGTCTGCGAAGGGGGCTTTGCATTTGTGTTTATTTGGCGAGGGGGGGACGTCGTTGCGGGATTTGTTACAGCATGACGATCAGCTGGAAGCCCTACAGACTCGAATTAAAAACTTAATGCAATTCAAAAAATCCAGTCATTTTTTGCAAGAAGGCAACAGTGGCGCTACGCCGCATTTGGCGTCCATCGGAGGATAAGGGCATGGTCTTGGAGGACAAGTCGGTTACGGAAGGTTTTAAAGAAGAAGGTTTTAAAGAAGATAGTTTGCGGGCGGATGATCCCAGGGCGATTGATCCGCATTTTCGTATGATCGATGTGGGGCGCAAGCGCCCGACGCGACGGCAAGCGGTGGCGTGTGGGAGCATCTATTTGTCCGCCGAGGCGTTTTGTGCTGTTCGAGATGGTGCTTTACCCAAGGGGAATGTATTGGCGTTGGCGGAAGTGGCGGGTATCAGTGGCGCGAAGAAAACATCAGAATTATTAGTCATGTGCCATCCTTTGCCCTTGGATCAGGTTATGGTTCAATGTGAATTAAACGAATCGAAAAACCGCATTATGGTTTACGCTCAAGTCGCTGCCTATGCCAAAACGGGGGTGGAAATGGAAGCGCTGAGTGCCGTAAATGCCGCGTTACTGACGGTGTGGGATCTGACCAAAGGCGTCGATCCAAATTTGCGGATGGGTGACGTGCGTTTGTTGGTCAAAATTGGTGGAAAAAGTGGTGTGTGGATCAATCCAGATGGCATTCCCGATTGGTTGGCGGCACAAGTGCCCAATGTGCGCAGCTTAAGTGGGAAACGTGCGGGTATTGTCGTGATGAGTGATCGCGCGTCGGCGGGGGTATATCCAGATGAGTCCGGTCCGGTATTACGAACGTTGCTGGAGGAGGCGGGTGCGGATCTGGTGGCGCATACGGTAATACCCGATCAGGCTGTGTTATTTGCTTTAGGTGGGACGGGACCTGGACCGCGTGATGTAACGCCCGAAGTGTTGGAAAAAATCAGTGACCGCATGCTGGAAGGTTTGGGAGATGTGCTGCGCACAGAAAGTTTATATTTTACCGATACGGCGTGGTTATCGCGCATGACAGCGGGTATGGTTGGCCCGACGCTGGTGATCGCCTTTCCGGGAAGCCCCAAAGCGGTTAAAGAATGTTGGGGAGTGATTCAGCCGTTTATTGGCGATGCGCTGGTGAAAATAAAAAAACAAGGTTTTGAGGTAAAAACGTGAGTGTTTTGAATGTAACGGTCGAACTGTATGGTGTATTTCGTCAGTGTGGTGAACGCGTAACGGTTGAGGCGCCACGGTGTTGTTCGGTGGCTGACATCAAACAACGCTTGTCGGAGACACTGGGCGAACCGTATCGAAACTTGGTTAAAAACGCCGTTTTGGCTACTGATACGGAAATTCTGTCGGCGACCGCCATACTCCAGGACTCAGTGGTGTTGTCAATTTTACCGCCGGTTTGTGGTGGCTAATCGATGTAAGTGGCTAATCGATGCAAGTAGATAAACGATGTAATGGGAAGGCGGTATGAACTCGAATCCAGCCTGTGGATACGCCATCTGTGAAATACGCACACAGCCGATTTGTATTAATCAGGCCATTGAAGCGGTGCGAGATGTGTCGCATGGGGCGATCGATACGTTTCTGGGTGTGGTGCGAAATCACCATCAGGGTAAAGCCGTGACCGGCATTACGTATGACGTGCACTCAACTTTGGCGGTAAAGGTGTTAGATACAATCTGTTCTGAGGCCAATTCGCTGTGGCCGGGTACGCGTTATTATGTGGCGCATTATCACGGTAAATTGGCGGTCGGCGGTATCAGTGTTGTGATAGCGGTTGGCTCGGCCCACCGTGCAGCGAGTTTTGAAGCGTGTCGTTATGTCATCGAAGCCATTAAGAAACGGGCGCCGATTTGGAAGCAGGAGCATTATCCCGACGGGAAGAGTGAATGGTTGCCAGGTCATTCATTGCTGACTGAAACGACAATCAATACGGATGACTGTAATGACCTTACGACATCGGGTTCATGATAGTAGGATTGCCGGTGTTGTGTTGGCGGGGGGGCAATCATCGCGTATGGGACGAAACAAAGCCCTGCTCACGTTTAAAGGTAAACCGCTCATTGAGCACATGATGAATATTGTGCTGAAAGCTGGTGTGGAGCGGGTTTGGGTGAGTGGTGAGGTGCCTGGTTATGATGGTATTCCCGATGCCAAGGCCGATGCGGGACCGGCGCGAGCGATCGTGACCGTTTTACAGACGCTGGATGAATTCGATGCGATCGTGTTTGTGCCTGTGGATATGCCGTTACTGAAACCTGAAATGTTGCACCTTTTGATGCAATTTCCGCACGGCGCTTTTATTTCCAACAACCCCTTGCCAGTCTGTATCCCCACCGCTACGGCGTATCCCGATGTGTGTGCGGTTCATGCGTTATTGGAAGGTTTGGAGGTTCCAGCGGTTTCGTTGCCGAGCTGTTATGTTGGTGGGATGCGTAATGCGAATACGCTCGCCGAGTGGCGCGAGGTCGTGCGAGCATGAATGTGAAAATGTCGTCGACATCGATCGTATTTAAAATATCGGAAGATGAGTTACACACACTGAAACAGCATGCAGCGATAACCCAAAACGTGCCGCTTGGCACTCATACCCTGAAACTGAAAGTGAAAACGGTACTTCAGGAAGAGGCGGTGACGATTCATTTTGATTGGATCGATGATAGCGCGTGTGCTTTGGTGCTGTGCGTGACCAGCGCGCAGATCCAAACGTTATGCCAAATGGGGAAAAGCCGGGAAGGGATTTGTGTGTTGCGTCGTGATACTGAGGTATTTCTTCAAGTCGATGTGCGTCGAGACAGTCGGCCAATTGAGCCTACTTTTTCAGATTATAATTTGCTCTGAAG
>JARRRL010000113.1:0-7702 GCA_037380725.1 Gammaproteobacteria bacterium
AGGCGATGAGTCTCCCGTAGCTTTGTTCTATGCGTTAGCCGCGTAATCTGTCGAAAAGAGCTGGCTACTCGTATTTGGCGAATTTTTTTCGACAGAACCGGCGCAAGAACTTGGGTTCGGCGTGGTCTGCCAAAGGCGCTTACGACAAAGCCATCGCCTATTATGAACAGGCTTATCAAACCGTTTCCGAGAAGTTGGGCGAAAACCATCCTTCGACAAAAACGGTGAAAGAAAATTTAGCGGAAGCCCAAGCCGCCCGTCTTGCTACGTCTCGTTAATGCGAGGGTGTGCGTAAGTATTATGGCCACAGCCCTTATGGCGTCCTCGATTGGAGCAGAGAAGCCGTTGCCCCACCGCTTGAAGTGAGCCACCACCACATTTTTTGTAAACAATGCTGTGAGGAGCCCACTCGGATGCGCGTTGACAATGAGCGCAGACCAAGTCGAGCATGACACCGACGTGCAGCACGAACGAACGCAACGCGTTCCAACAGTTAAAAAAGCGTGGTATAGGGGCTCTCAGTGGTGATGAACTGATCAAAGTGAAGAGCAGAATACAGGGATATGCTAGAAAAGCAAAAACGGAGCAAATATCTGTTGCTCATATGAAAGGTGGTAGGGGGCAGAAAATAATTGAGCGCTGCCAGAAAAAAATGTGATGAGAGCGCTCAAAAAAACGGGTTGTCAGAATATCATCATAAGCTGATTGAGAAGCATGATGTGAGAGAGAGAATTATCGTGCGGTTTGTATGGCGGGAGTTTGGGAAATAACAAATGTTTCGAAATAACAAGCATGACAAAGCCATCGGCTATTACGAGTAGTCGTATAAGGCATTTTTACGTAATGCTGAGATATAATCATCCATATACCAGAAAGTAAAAGTCATTTAGAAAGCGCCAAAGCTGATCAAGCTGATTCAGCAGCTTGCTGATCTCAGGACCGTTATACTGAATTATTGAAAGCCAAATGTATGTAGCTGACTTGATGCGGTAAAATCACACGCGTATCAACAGTAACTGCAGAGAGCGTAATTAAGTCGAAAGTTAACCATAATGAGCAACAAGTTCATAACGCGGAGAGTCAGTTTGTGGTGTTTAAGCGAAGATGGGTCTTTTGGATGATGTGGCCTCAGTCGAAAAACCCAAACCCTCCTCACCTGGATCCAAAGTGTTGTTGCGGAAAAAGAGGCGGGTGATCACGTTTGAGCGGAACACATAAAAGGCTTGCGATTTTAGGGTAATCGGGTATCTTAGGTTTTATAGCCAGACCACTTGGAGCACCGAAAGACGTTTCGGCATTGATTCGTCATTTCGGTAGGCGATGGCTGTTTTGACGCTTGATTTGAAGGATCAAACATGCTCACACCCAAAAAAGCCTCGGCCAATCTCAAAAAGAACGCCCCTAAAATCCTTCAAAATCTGATGACGCGCAGCAAGACCCTCGCACAGCTGGACACATCCGCAGAATTGACGAAAAAACAGGTGCAAGCGGTCTTGGGTGAAGCAGTCCAGTTTATGGAACGGCACTTGCAAAAACGCAGTGAGGGTCAGTCTACATTGTCAGGCTTACTCGACATAAGTGTGGAAATAAAACCAGATAAAAAAGCGGAAAAAAGAATCTAATTTTTCACGGGTGAAGCCACCACATTCAATACCAAACCGGCGCACAGTGACGACACCCGTTAATATACGTAAAGTATTTGGATAAAATCGCGCAAATTCTGAACAGAAAATCAAAGCATGAAAGGATTCATGGAATGATGAGTGTAAAAACCATTGGAATGGTAATTAGTATTTATTTTGGCTTTCTTTTGTCCGCCAACGCCTCTGAAACAGCGCTTGAAGAGTATGTGTACCGCTTGGACTCCAACTATGAGTACACCATGGTCGATAAAACGATAGGGCCTGGATACACTGTCTATTTGCTGAATATGACTTCTCAAGCGTGGCGGGCAGAAACGGAGGTGTCACCCACAGTATGGAACCATTGGGTGAGAGTGATCATTCCCGATGTCCTCTTGACGACGAGTGCGCATTTGATCATTACTGGAGGTGATATGTCGCCGTTGCCACCGAATGATGAGGATCTCGCACTTTTTGCACCAATCGCTTTGAGCACTGCCAGTGTCGCTATTTTGCTCTCCGAAGTTCCTGGTCAGCCACTTCAGTTTGTCGATAAACCTGATCCAATTCGTGAAGATGCGCTTGTTGCTTATAGTTGGCGCAAAGTGATGGAAACAGGAGATGCAACGTGGGCGGCTTATTTTCCGATGACCAAAGCCGCTGTACGGACAATGGATACGGCTGAACACTTTTTGCAAGATGTACTGGGTGCTGCGCCATCGGGTTTTATCGTTACAGGATTTTCGAAACGAGGTGCCACAGCGTGGCTGACAGCGGCCATTGATTCACGAGTTCAGGCGGTTGTGCCCGGTGTTTTCAATGCTATGCATTTTGAGGTGCAATTTGAAAATCAATACCGAAACTATGGCGATTACGCAAGCGCGGCAATCGATTATTCGAACGAGCGCGTTCTGCAAAACATTCGTTCGCCTGAAGGGAAGTTGCTCACGGCTGTCGTTGATCCGATCCACTATGTGGATCGATTAACTATGCCACATTATATACTGCAAGCCAGTGGCGATCAGTTTTTTCTCCCGGATGCGTCGCGGTCTTTTATTCAGGCTATTCCTGGAGAAGTGACGCAGCGTATTGTACCGAATGAGGATCACAGTCTTAGTCAGCAAATTGTGCCGAATATATCCGCGTTGATTGCGTGGTATCAGTCGGTGCTGCTGGGAAGTCCTCGTCCGGTAATTGAAGAAGTTCTACGTACGGATGGCGTTCTTGAGGTCACGAGTGATCAGCCAGCGATGAATGCAGTGTTATGGCAGGCGCATAACCCAGAAAAACGAGATTTTCGACTTGAAACACTTGGTCCTGAGTGGAAAGAAACGCCCATTAGCGCTGATGATGATGGTGTGTATCGCGTATCAGCGCCACCGCCTTCCGATGGGTATACAGCCTATATGGTGGAGTTTACATATCCTGGCACCCAGACCGTTGAGATTAGGCAACAGTATACGACAAGCACCTACGTTACGCCGGATAGTCGTCCATTTGTGCTGCAAGAGGATGTTAATGATCCCAAAACAGCGCGCTATTGGCTGGATCAAGTGATTCCAGGTGAACCAAACGGAGCTGATTTCAGCGATGAGGCGTTACGCGCACTGCTGCCGATTCGTGTACTTGGGACTTACATCACTGATCTTGATCGTCTTAGAAAAACGTTGAGGCTGGGTAGGGGAAGTGTTCAGCGAGCGATGAGACAGTGTACGGCAGCGAGACTGAATGTTGAGTCGAGAAAAGTGGGTTGGTACAGCACAGTATGGAATTGGGTGCCATATTGGAAAGTGATCGATTTCGCAGAGCAACAGTTTGATGAGGGCCAAGAATCCATTTCGGCTGCCTTATGTTATGTGTTGACAATATTATAATTGGGTTAAAATTGCCACTCTATGCTGATATAGGTTTGGTAGGGTGAAAAAAGTTTGTTAGACGATTCATTGGAATCCACCGTATTGGAGGTCAAAAGTACCAATTCATTTTCGGTGTTACTAAAATAACTTACCTTACCTGTTAATTTAAAATTTTTCCAATAGCGATGCGAGGCAAAATCCCAACGATCGTAATACGTGCCAATACTTCTGTCTGTTCCGTAATATCCCCAGGATAAAATCCAATTTTTGATGCCTGTATAAAAAAGATACGCTGAACCAGCGTGTCTGTACTCCAATACTGTCTCAAATTTATTATTTGTTTCAGCATCGAGATATCCGTACCCTAGTCGAAACGTTAAATCGGATTTAGGGTTGAATTTAAATTCAATTTCACCGCCTTTCATATTCAATTCGCCATGATTCGTTGGGTTAAAGTCTTCAATAGTAAGTCTTTCTGATATCAGGTGATAGAGACGTTCATTGAAGGCGCGAATGTCTATCATCATAGCCCCCAAATCCGATTCAAATCGGTAGCCAATTTCATGGGCGATGAGTTGTTCTGGATCAAGATCCGTGGAATTTTTCGTCGAAATGAAGTAATGGCCTTCGGATGAAAAAATACTGGGTGAGATATCAGTAACTCGGTATGACCAATTGGCTTTTTGGGAAAAAATATCTGGCATACGATGCGACTTAAGTGATATCAATCTTAGATTGTGGTTCAGATTCCATTTTTTATTGATGGAGATCTTAGCCGAAAAATCTGAGTCGTTAAATCGTTTCTCAGACAGTAAACCCATGTTGATGATCCAGTCTGAGCGAGGGATGAATTCTAGATTTTGATAGGCAAATTGTGTGGCTTCATTTACCTTTCCAGCAAGAAAAACATCGCTTTCAAGAATATCTTTTCGATAGCCAACGCCGAGCCCCATTCGAATATGTGAATTGATCGTAACGATATCTTCCAGCCTGACTTCGTATTGGTCTTCTTTCGACTTCTGATCAACGAAGCCACATACGGTTTTAAAAGCGGTTTCCAAACCAACAGATTCAATTTTAGATAATGCTGTAGACAGCAAATATTTTTCCTCTGAAGTTGCATTAACAGGAGGTGGTGAAGATCCTAGGAAAACATCTGTATACAAAGGATTTATTCGGTACAGTTGAGCGAATTCATCCAACAGCGTGATGGCGGGTGTGCACACATCTGAAGGATCGTCATTGATTTCTTGTCGACCGTACATATTTAATTTTATTAAATGGTTATTTGTTATATTTGTTTTGTAATTGATTTGCGCATACGATTTTTCTCCATTATTATATCGGTATTTACGATAGGTCGTGCCATCGATTCCGGGAAAATACGGATTTGATCGAGAGTGTCCCGCAAAGAGATTGATTTCATCGGAAGGCATCAGTGTGATAATGCCGCTGTAATTAATTCGATCCACTTTAATATCATCTCTTAAAAGAGGGCTTTCATGATTGAACCCACTGTCACGTTGTGATGATATAGAAATGCGGTGGGAATTCACGCCGTCTGCGATACCGTAACGGATCCATGATGACCGATGAGATTGCGTGCCCACGGTCACCCGTGTGGATATACCGTTTGTGCCGATAGGGGTTTGGGTAATGAAGTTCACTACGCCCAAAAAGGCATTTGTTCCATAAGAAGTGGTACTGGATGTTCTGGATATTTCAATGCGTTCAATATCATTTATTGAAATAGGGAGATCAATCCAATCGATTTCAGATGTTGCGGGACGAAACTGGCTTCTGCCGTCAATCATGACCTCCCATCGCCTGACTTTGATGTGATTGCCGTGAAGTGATACACGGTAATCATTTCCCCTGTTTCTACCCACCGCAACACCTGGGACAAGCCTTAATACTTCAGCAATTTCATTTAGACCAAGAGTTTCAATTTCAGATTTCGTTATGACGGTCACCGTTGAGGGTGAATGTGATATGGGTTGATCAAGGCGAGACGGCGTTAATACCGTTCCTATGTCTTTATAACCAATAAGGCTAGAGGCTGCGAAAACAGGGCAGACAAGCGCAGCACTTAAAACGAGAAATACACTGTAAAATCTTTCCATGATTTCTAAGTCTTATAATTTTATTTAAACGATATGGGGTACACCATGGTTATAAATGTTGATACATTTAACAGGAAATGTAGAAAAATGGCACATTCAATTTTTTGGGTTCGATCATAGATAATACCGTACCCAATGCCAGCGATGGTGGCAGCAATGATCATTTTAGTGCCACCAGAAAGATGTGCTACGCCGAACAGAAGGCTAGTTATTCCTATGGCTATTGAATGATGATGAACAGTAAACGTAGCTAGATACTCTTTCATTTTGTTTTGAATTAAGCCACGAAAGAAAACTTCTTCCAGAATACACGTAAAGAAAAGATTCATTGAAGCGTACAGCAGAAGGGATGAGTGTATTTTAAACTCAAATTGAGCGCCAAGAAGGTATCCAACAAAGAGGACAAGTGGTATCCATGCGCCGCCAAACGCCAACGAATAAAGCAGAAGGCGAGGGATTTCCTGGGGGTGAGAAAGCTTATTGTAAGCGATCGCAGTTAAAAAAACAATCATGGCGAATTTGCCAAAATATATTGAAAAAACAATTGGCTCCTTGCTGGAGCCAATAAAAATATTATTCGAAATAGCAACCTTAGAAAAACCAGAAATTAAATTGAAGCTTAATGATAGGCATAGCGCCAGAAGCATGAAAAATGAAAATATACGTATCTTAGAATTGATATTCATATTGGTTGAGAGGTAGGATGCCAATAGTAATGATAAGCAAAATAAAAAACCAGATATTTGTACAAGGCCGCCCATTGTAAAAATAAACAATACTATTGCGAATAGAATAACCCATATCTTGATGGATGCATTGGCTATTCGAAGGGGGTGTTTTACCCATAAACTAAGAATAGATAAGCACATGATACAGTAGGTCGCCAGTCCAGCGTTGGAGGAATAGGTCATGGTGGCTTACCCCTTTGAGAAAGGGATGATGTTTTTATCGCTCATGTTTAACTGAGTAGCGTCAACAGAAATAATAGGCAGCTTCACTTTTATAACTCCTTTTTCAACTTCTAAATGACCTTTATTTTCATTAATAATGTTTCTCAGAGTGTGCAGTCGTAAAGCGGACAGCGTCGATCTTTTTTTGTTGTTTAAGATAGTGTTTTCTGATTGCTCGATTGTACTCCTTGTGGGGTATTGGCATACTATGGTTAGCCCTTCATCATCATCTTTTTTAGCGTTGACCGTGACTATAATTCCTTTGTGGCTACATTCATCAAATGCGTGAGAAAAAATTTTTTGCAATACCAGCTTAAGAAAAGTGACGTCGATTAAAAACGAATGATCAGAAACGTGTATTATGGGTTCTATGGGCTTGTTTAGTGTCTTTCCGAGATCCACATAATCCGTTATTAATTCTGTTATTGCTTGCTGTATGTTAATAAAATGATTTGAAATGGGAATGGGTTTTTCTCTTTCTAAAATAGACTGCGTTTCCGAGTAGGCAGAGTCAATATTTTGCATTGCATTTTCAATAGCTTTTGCCTTAAATTCATTTATTTGTCCAGTCAGTTTTTGCTCGTGCTTGGCGATGCTTTCTATAAGGGATCGAGCCAATAGTACCGAAGGGCAAATTATGGTTTTCAATTTAATTTTTAATTCTTGGTATAAGTGACGATTCCCTTCCGCTTCATCTAAAAGATTGCCAATGGTTTCGTAACAGTCGATAAGATCTTTTTGTGTTTTAAAAAGTTGGCTTTCTTTTTGATCGCACAAACTGATGAGATCAGATACTTTTTCTCTTATTGATTTTAGCTCCGTGACGTCAAATTTTGTTTTTGTATTGTCTGTGGTGTCTCCGTTCATAGAGACTATGTCCTTTATCGATGAGCTTATGGCCTTCAGGAAAAAATGACAAATTAGTATGGATAAAACAAGTGCTGAAAAACAGATTAACAAAACTATATACAAAAATTCCAATTTGGTTTCATGGTACGGGGTCGTTTTGTAATATACAGAAACGGATCCAATGGCCTCTGGGTGACTTTTACTGGTTCTGTCGCAAGAATGAGGCATCGTGGTACGATCATCTACATCACTTAGCCACTTGCAGACACCGATGGACAAATAATGATCAGTTTCAAAGGAAG
>JARRRL010000114.1:0-8204 GCA_037380725.1 Gammaproteobacteria bacterium
CAAGACACACTGGCGGCGAATGAAATATTAAAGCTTTTTTTGCTGTTCATTGCCTTAGCACTGGATGGGTACGCCAACGCCGTGTCGGCCTTGGCGGGTTCCGCGTGGTCAGCGCGACATCAAGGTGAGTTTCAAGAATGTGTTCGAGTGCTTACGGTGTGGGCGGTGTTGACGGCGCTGGCTTTGACGGTGTTATTTGGGGCGGGGGGGACGGTGCTGTTATCCTGGCTGACGGATTTACCTCAAGTATTCGCAATAGCCCAACAGTACCTCTGGTGGATTGTTGCCATGCCGCTGATCTCAATGTGGTGTTTTATTTTGGATGGAATTTTTATCGGTACTACGGAAACGCGGTACATGCGAAATAACATGATCATTGCGGTACTGGCAATCTTTCTTCCCGTATGGTGGTTCAGTCGTTCGTATGGCAATCACGGCTTATGGTTGTCGATGCTGTGCTTTTTTGCCAGCCGAGGTGTTGGATTGGGGTGGGTATTTTATCGACGTTATTGGGCGATCGATTGGTCGGTGGCGGATGGGGTATATTCACTTGTATCCAAAACGCAGTGCGAAAGTAAGCAGGATTGAAGTACCCATAGACCCTGTGTATCATCGTGTCACGTTTTTCATTCAGTTGTAACATACATCCGCTAAGATCCTAATCTACCTTTCATTGATGGGGTTCTTTGTGCGTCGTTGTGCTCTCGATGCAGCGATAGGAAGATTTTTGGTAGGATGGTGCGCGTGCCCCGTTGAGGGGTGTGGGTAGGCAAAGTGACCGGTGCCGAGGTGGATGTGTTCTGATATGGATCGTTGTTATTAAAAGAAGTGGATGTTCTGAAAAAATCGTACGTATAATAATAAAATTCAGCTGCATGGATCTGTCACGTGTACACACTGAGCAGCAATATAAAAACAATAACTTCAGAGAGTCTTATATGGCAGTGTTTAACACGTGCCCCTTTTTGGCAAGCCGATCAGTCATACTGTACTTGGCTCCTCCGCGTAAAGCGATTTTAGTGAAATTGGTTAATATGGTTGCGGAGGAATTGCATTGTCGTGTTTTGGGGCTTCCTGCGTTTGATTGGTCCGCGTTTGAGATTGGTATTGATAATTTATTGCAGCATGAGAATTGTCAGCGTGCGATTGAAGATTTGAGTCATTACGATCACGTTGCTGTGGCCACTTTTTCGGAAAAATACCCGGCTCTGCTCCATCAGGAATGGTTGCACAGTTTGCATCCAGACCATGCTTCTGCGGTGAAACCGCTGGCGAGAAAGGCGCTGAGTTTTATTTCCGTTGGGGATGGGGCGACGGTTCCCGAGTCCTTTCGCTTGGTTATGCAACGATCTGCGATGGCTTTGGATATGTCATTTCTGGATGGCGTGTATGTGCAGACTGAGGGCTCTTTGCGGTATTCGTGTGCGGCGGATCACGTTATTGAATACGTGGGTCGAGTATCGCAATTTTATGCTAAGTAGCCGCTATTTTTGCAGAGCCAACAATTGTTCAAGTTGTTGTTGTTCGGGTTCGCTGAGTGTGGCGCGCGTGGCTTCGCTGAACTGGTAGGCGGCTAGAAGTTTGTTGGTGTTGCCTCGCTGCGCCAATTCGGTGGCCAGTGTGATGGCGCAGCTGGGTTTATGTTGGCACAGCCAGGCAATCAGTTTACTGGCGTGCGGGTGTGCTAATCCACTGATGATGTCTGCTGCCATTTTGGGTGTTAAAAAAACAGCGGTTTCCCCGAGGTACTCGATCGGCAAAGCATTAGAAATTTTTATGGTTTGTTTCAGCGTTAACTTTTCAGCGGTTCGCGCGGCTAAGATGGGGTCGATGTACTTGGGCGTTAGTCGGGTTATCAGCCAGTTGGGTAAGAAGCCGATGACGTGTGTGGCCGCATCCAGCATACGATCCACGCTGTGTAATAACTGCTTGGTTTGATCCGCGATATAGCGTTCTACTTCGTCGCGTTCTGCGTCGCTGAGTTTAGCGAGACAAGCAGGCCGGTCGCGTGTTTCACTGGGTGGCATCATGAGCTCCTTGATGGATGGCTTCTATTTGTGTTGTGGCCCCTATTTGATGAGTTTAAGCGCCTAGGTATTCTGCGATAATGGTTTTAACCAGGAAGCCGACTACACCGAGACCGAGCGCGCCAAACAGCACCAATGTGCCGAACTTGCCCGCTTGGGACTTTTTGGCGAGATCCCAAATGATGAATGCCATAAAGAGGATCAGGCCACCAATACCCAGAAACAGTGAAATGGATTCAAACTGCTTTATATCCATGTGATTACTCCTTGATTGTATGCACCGCTTGTCTGTGCTCAGGCGAATGCCTGCTGATTTTAAACGATTTTGGCGTATTAGTGGTCATCCTTTGACGTCAGTGCGACTCATTTTGCTTGATCACACGCTTGCTGTTGACTGATGCTGAATAGAGCAGCGGAAAAACAGGATATCACGCCTATTATAGTGCCTGCTTCGGGTATAGTGGACCCCAAAAAATGGATCACTCACTAAGTTAGATTCCTAGCTGTGTGATCCTGTTCAAAAGGTGAGCACACATATCAACTAAACAGGTCAACTAAACAGGTCAACTAAGAAGCGAAGACAACACTGGACCAAATTCAAAGCAAAGGTTGTGCTAGAGGCTCACGGAGGTCAAAAAACGGCCAATCAAGTTGATCAAAACCAAAACTGGAATACTCTGATGTTTGATAAGAATGACGTTCCTGAATCGAATCGACGTGGTGGTCTATTTG
Organism: Gammaproteobacteria bacterium; assembly: GCA_037380725.1. Taxonomy (GTDB): domain Bacteria; phylum Pseudomonadota; class Gammaproteobacteria; order Pseudomonadales; family JANQJO01; genus JARRRL01. The sequence goes on from JARRRL010000114.1 coordinate 2,760, forward strand.
ACATGGATGGCCTATTGATTAATTCAGAACCGTTCTGGGCGTCCGTTGAGAAAGAGGTTTTCTCCGATTTAGGCATTACATTGACCGATGCTATGTGTCGTGACACTCAGGGACTACGCGTGATTGAGGTGGTTCAGTATTGGTACAGCCGTTATCCATGGGGTGCACAAAACACCGTTGATGATGTAAAAAACCGTATTATTAATGGTGTTCGAGAACAAATCCTAGCGAATGGGGTGCTCATGCCCGGTGTACTTCACGTGATGGAACTGCTGGCTAGAAATAATTTTACCCTGGCCATTGCTTCTTCTTCACCGGTGAGTCTCATTCGTGCTGTTATATCAAAATTTCATCTGAATGAATTTATACAGAGTCATGTGTCAGCCGAAGACTGCAGCCTAGGCAAGCCATATCCTGACGTGTATCTCACGGCAGCGTCGATGATTGACATACCTCCAGGCGCCTGTTTTGCCTTCGAGGATTCATCGACTGGTATAAAATCAGCATCTGCGGCGGGCGCAACAGTGGTTGCTGTGCCTGAGAATCAGTTACCCGATGATGTTGCGAGGCTCTGTCATCTACAATTAAATTCTTTGAACGATTTTAATGACTCGTTTTTATCGTTGTTGGTTTAATCACTCACTCGGATGAGGAGGCTTGCGGATATTGTCCCCAAGCGCTTTCTTTCAATTTCTCTGGGCATAACTCTCCTTGTATTATTTTTGTTTGTATTGTTTTTGTTGGCGCCCCGGGCAGGATTCGAACCTGCGACCTGCCCCTTAGGAGGGGGCTGCGCTATCCTCTGTGCCACCGGGGCGTTTGTGAGCAACAAAACGAGCTGAAACGCATAGTGCGCACCATATACGCATGGTAACAGTGGATCAGTTTGCGCGTTTCAGTGTCGAAAGGCGCTTAAACTTTGTTCAAGCTTAAGCTGAGGTGACATTTTAACGAGGATGTTCTTGGAATGCTAGAGGTGTATCCAGTCTGAGTCTTGGAAGTGTGGTGAGGCCAGATGTGAATAAGTCAGGTTTTGAACGATCGCCGCTCTGCACGGTCGATGCTATGATGCTGGGTTCTCGTCTGTGGATGAAGGGGTGTTGTGGATGCGCGATACGCGAGAATACTTGATTAAAACAACGACAGATTTTCCCGCTTTAAGACGCGGAGCATTAGAAATATTGCAAGTGAATTTAGGATACAAGTGTAATCAAAGCTGTGTGCATTGTCATGTGAATGCTGGGCCGTCGCGTACGGAAGTCATGACGCCCGATACCTTGGATGCGGTGCTGCAGGCGCTTGACCACTTGGCGATTGGGGTCTTGGATGTGACGGGCGGTGCGCCAGAGATGCATCCACAGTTTCGTGAGTTAGTGTTGGCGGCGAAGCGATTGGGCGTGCGGGTGATCGATCGGTGTAATCTGACGATTTTGTCTGAACCGGGCTACGAAGATTTGGGCGCATTTTTAGCCGAACATGAGATAGAAGTGGTGGCGTCGTTGCCGTGTTATTTGGAAGACAATGTGGATCGTCAACGCGGTAAATCCGTTTTTCAGCAAAGCATAGCGGGTTTGCGTCAATTGAATGCTTTGGGTTATGGGCACCCGGGTTCCGAGCGGGTTTTGAATCTGGTGTATAACCCGCAAGGCCCGGTGCTACCACCGGCTCAAGTTGAGTTGGAAGCACAGTACCGCGAGGTGCTGCAGCGGGAATATGGCATTGCGTTTCATCATCTGCTGACCTTAGCGAACATGCCCATTGCCCGTTTTGGCGCTACGCTGTTGGCGAAGGGTGAGTTTGATGCGTATTTGGCTTTGCTGCGACACAGCTATAACGCGAAAACGCTGCCAGGTTTGATGTGCCGTCATACACTCAGCGTCGATTGGCAAGGCTATGTATATGATTGTGATTTTAATCAGATGCTGAATGTGCCATTGGGCGCCGCTGCTGGGGAATCGGTGCACCTAAGCGCGTTGGCGGAATTGGTTTTAACGGGCCAACCGATTGCGGTGGCGGACCACTGTTTTGGTTGCACGGCGGGGCAGGGCAGCAGTTGTGGTGGAGCGTTAACGTGAGCGTGAGTGCGAAGGAGAGGGGGGAGCTGGCATCGGTACGGCTTAGGCGCGATGAATCCGATGTCGTTGACGCGCCAGAGACCTTGGCGATTGTGGTGCCGGTGTTGAATGAGCGTGTGCGATTGCCGCAGTTGTTGGAAGCGTTGATTCGGGTGCAGCATGAATTGGCGCACTGTCGTGTGTTGGTGAAAACGGTGTTTGTGGACGGGGGATCGGACGACGGTTCGCACGAGTGGTTGCAGGAACGCGCCAGCGCGTTGAAGGGATCATCCGATATGGCGCCAATCGGTCACCCAGCGGATGCTCGAATGATCGTTTGTACATCAGCTGCGGGGCGCGCCATACAGCAGCGTCAAGGGGTGTCTCAGGCGAATACGGACTTTTTCTTATTTTTGCATGCGGATACTGTGTTACCTGTTAACTTCGCGAGTGAATGGCAAGCGTTTCGGGCATCGGGTCGATGCTGGGGGTTTTTCGTGGTTCGACTGTCGGGCTCGGCTTGGCCGTTTCGTTTGATCGAATGGATGATGTCGTGGCGTTCGCGTTTAACCGCCATTGCGACAGGAGATCAAGCCGTTTTTGTATCGAAAACCCTTTATGACAGCGTAGGAGGGATGCCGGATTTGCCCTTGATGGAAGATGTAGTGCTCTGCAAACGCTGTAAGCGTTTCGGTCGTCCGTGGGTGTCTGACTATCCCGTTGTGACGTCCAGCCGTCGCTGGGAACGGCGTGGGGTGTGCCGAACGGTCGTGTTGATGTGGTGCATACGTGCTTGTTTTTGGCTTGGCGTGCCTGCTCGGAAACTGGCGGACTGGTACCGCCCGAAACAGAAAGCATAGGGTTGTGCTCACTGTCATTCGTTCCGAGCGGTCATGATGGATCAGACTGTCGGTGTAATCAAAAACCCAGACCACCTGAATTGTCTTTTTCTTCGCCAAAGCATACGATCAAGCAATTGAAACCAAATTCAGGATCAATACGTAGACCGCAACCGCTTGTGGAAAGCGATGCCGCGAAAATGGCTAAGCACAAAAGCGCCTTAAATTTCCTCATGCTGGTGGTCCTTAAGCGTCTATCATCTTTGTTATTGTCGTTACTGTCGTGGTTCTTTGTACTGCGTAGTACTGTGTACTAACCGTATGTCTTGCGTGCGACACGCAGATTCGACCGTTGACCCGTATCTGCTGCTTTGCTTGATCGCCTTCTTCCAAAAGGAAACTCATCGCCTAACTTGCTAGTGTTGCGTTGCTCATGTCTCGTTGCCCCTGTGCTCTGACGATGGGGTTTGATTCGAGCAGTGTTAATTCACCGGTAGTACCAGTTTACGATTGACAGAGTGTCAACGCCTAGACGGTATTTGAAATCAAATGAAAGCATCTGTTTATTTATGTCACAAGAAAGTGATTGATTTATTTATTTGGTGCCTCAATGTGATGAAATAGCGCTGTTTACGCTTGCGCAATTAAGCGTGCCGTGCTGCGAGTTTGGGTGATCCCGGAAGCGTGATAGATTTGTTGGGTGGGATCTTGTCCTTTTAGCGTGGACAGAACATGAGTGAGTCCCACTTGTATGCGGGATAACACTTTGCCGTTTATTTGGTTCAAGCGTTTGCACGTGGCCAGACCATTCAGCAATTGAAGCCATTGTGAATTCAGCAGCGTTCTGTGGCTCGGCGGAGCGGTTTGGATCAGTTGGGTTACCCCCTCAGGTGAAAAGGGGCATTGGAATTGATGTAAAAAACGTTCAAGTTTTTTCTCCGTTTCTTGCGTTACGACCAGAGCGTGTGCTTTTTCTTCCAGCAAGCGCTGGAGGGTGCTTGGTTCGTTTTTACGTAAAAAGAATTGTTCTTTTTCTAAAAGTTTTTGGAGTTGTTGAACCGCTTTCATGTTTTCGTCAATCAGATGTACGAATTGCTGTGACAACAGAGGATTGAGTTGATGTTGCATGGCTATGTTTTTTCCTCACACCGATGATATAAGCCCAAGCGCAGCTGTGTTGTTGCGCAAGTACTGTGTTGTTGAGCGAATAGCACGACACGAATAATGCTAATACAACTCATACAAGTAAAAGCAAAATCAGTGCCAGAAAGTCTGCGGCAGCGTGACGGAGCGGTCTGAGCTGATGCTCAGGCGTGTTCTGAGGGGGTTGCGCGATTTAGAAATGCTGTTCTTGATTTATGATTTGCTGCGCAAGCACTTCCACATCGATGGGAAAATCACCGTTTTGGACGCGTTTTTGAATTTCCCGCACCACTTCCACTCGCACATGTGGTTCACTGCGAATTGACGCTTCCAGGGCCTGCAATTTTTGGCCGGAATCGCTGATGGAGACGGAATCATCCGCGCTGGTGTGCGCGTTGAGCGTGTTGGTGGGTGGCGTCGGCACAAGAGAGCTTGCTGAAGCGGTGCGCGAGGCGTTGCCTGAAGTCAGCGCAGTAGTAACCGCGCGATTCTCCAGTGTGTTGACGGTATTGGCGTTTATCTCGGTTGGCATGGTGCTGCCCTACCTATTTCTTTGTCTGTTGTTTCTGTGTGTCCACTGGGCGGATGTTGTCATGCAATTCACAGTCATGCAATTCACAGTCATGCAATTCACAATAAACCGATGCCAGTGCATGCAGTCGAAGAGCTGAGCTCAGGATAGGCGCTCCTTCCTCTTATTACACTGCTTCTTAATACGGGTTAGCGACCGTATCGGTAAAGACTTTAGTAAAAAAGTAGTGAAAAAAGAGAAAAAATAATCTAAGAAAAATCAATGCGTTATTTCGATTGAGCCGTTTGCGGTGACCCGTCCTTCTACGATGCGTTTGCTGGAGCTGTTCTTAACGCGTATCCAGTCTCCCACTTTTCCATCGCTGAGAGCGGTGCCCGTTGCTTTTACCGCAAGGAGTTCACCCGTTGCGACGATATTAACCGTTTGGTTTTTATGTACAACACGGGGTGGCGTGACCAGGTGTCGAGAAACAATAGCACCCTGGCGGAGAAATTGACGCGTGCTGTAGCCTGTAATGGCATGAATGTCGCGAAAATAGTCTTGACGTAATCGGGAGACGTCGAGGTATTGGTAGCCTAACTCATTGGCTGTGAGCGTGGTGTTACGTGGCGTCGCCACTTGGGCAACAACGACGCGATCGGTGATCTGAATGTTGACAGGTACAAACAATCGCCAGCGTTTTGGCGCGCTGCACGCGATTTGGAGCGTTATTTTGCTTGTGGCGCTGGTGGGTTGCCGTTGATAAGGTGCGACGACAAGAGGTGTTTCGCAAGGGTTTAATGTAATGCGCAAATCCAATTGCTCAATGGTATAGCTGATTTCTTGCCCGGATTGTTTGGGGTAGTCGCGAATATAGGTACGCATAAAGTGACTGACT
>JARRRL010000115.1:0-13057 GCA_037380725.1 Gammaproteobacteria bacterium
GTATGATTCATGCGGGTGTACATGAGGAGACTAAGGATAAAGTTTGTCATTTTTATGGGGGGCTGCGAACTGAAATTCAAAAGTGGCGCTAACACCGCAACACTAGAAGAATTAAATAAATATATGGATAAGCCGATCGAAATATGGCAATGAAAATATTTGAATAATGTGATTGAGCAAGATTACCGTCCAGTCAAAGAAAAAATGAGTCAAGCCAAGGGTTTCAAAAAGTTTCACTCGGCCCACAATACGATTCGTAGCGCTGAACTCTGTCGAATGCTGAAAAAAGGCCAGCATGTTTTGTGAGCTTTTAGCGCCTCGATAGCAACCTTCGCCTTGAACTCTGATGTGAATGTTTTTCGTGTCATCTTAATCCCCTTGTTCACAGTGATGTCTATCTTAAACTCACTGTCTCAATTCCGGGGTCCACTATAGATTGAGGCTAGCGAGTTATCGTCTTATGCCTCTACCAGCATCGAGGTAAACCCCCTGCCCCTCACTGAGGTAAAGCGCTTATTAAAGACCCAAAAAGAGCATGTGCGAGATACCAAACGGGAGGTGCTGAATTACAATAAAGCGCTGCAATCTCTCTATGCCGATGTGCGCTCGGGTAAGTTCAAGCTGAATATAAAAACGCTGGAGAAAGTTCAGAGGCAAGTCGTTCATGACTTGATGGATAATCCAGCCCATTGTTGTGCTTTGCGGGAAACTCCAGTTATTATTCGTAATCCTAGAAAAATTGACGAGATTATTTTTACCCCACCTGACATCAAAGACGTTAAAAAGCTCACTGTAGATTTATTTAAGTTTATTGAAGATCATATCGGGAAGATCGACTCTATAATTTTAACAGGAATTTTCCATCTCCAATGCGTAATCATTCACCCTTTTATTGATGGCAACGGCAGGACAACACGGCTGCTTACCACCGCTATTCTAGGGAAAACCGGACTGGATTTGTTTGAGATATTCAGCTTTGAGAATTACTACAATCACAATATTACGCGCTACTTTAAAGCCGTTGGCCTTGTAGACGACTATTACGAGCTGAAGAATGATATAGATTTCTCTGCCTGGCTGGAGTATTTCACAGACGGCATATTGGATGAGCTTCGTCGCGTGCGCAAAACGTTGCCGGAACAGGCTGAAAAAAACCGCGCCTAGAACCGCATCATCGTCAAATATTGGATTATATTAAAGAGCGCGGAAGCATTACGCAGCGCGAATACGGTAGCATATCTTCGCGCAGCCTTGCTTCGAGAAAGCTTGACTTTGATAAGCTGCTTAAACTAAATCTCATCAAAGCGAAAGGCATAGGGCGTGGTACGTACTATGTTTTGGCCCTTTGAAACATCCGCTATTGGCCATCTCGCACCATCTCGCAATTATTCAAATACAGAATATATGAATACAAAAGGCGCTTGATGCGTATTCCGGAGCATGATAAGCACTTTGGCATTTTTTCCAGAATCAGTGCTCAACAGGCGGAATGAAATAATTTTTTCGTTTACATTAACATCTTATGCGTTGATTTTCCTTAACTTTACCACTGCCACATCACTTGCTTGACCAAATGTCGCCATCAACGACAGGACAACAATATTGACAGGCACTGCAGATAAATCAATAATCTTCCACACTCGCCATCTGCTGTAACGTCAGAATTTTAGCAGGACGCTATATATTCGATCGTTTTCGTCAAGAGTTTTAATCCACCCCAGAACTTTAAGGTTATTCAGGTTCTCTCTGGATGACATGGAAAAAAGGGATCTGTTATGTCGATGAATAAAATAGAGCATGTGGTACACTTGATGCTGGAAAACCGGTCATTCGACTCGCTGCTTGGCTGGCTATATCAGCAGAAATCTCCACAACACAATATTCCTCCAGCAACATCGGGCGACGAGTATCGCGGTTTGCAGTCGGTTGATCTTGAATCATTTACCAACAGCGTAGCAAAATTCGATATTTCTTCTCCGCCAATAAGGGGCGCCATCGGCGCTAGCGTACCGGATATTCACCCCGGTGAAGAGTATCGTCATATTAATATGCAGTTATTTGGCGAGCATACTGTGACCACAGGTGACAAGCCGACCATGAAAGGTTACATGGAAGATTATGCGGATATGTTGCAAAAGGGAGGTTATAAAGAAGAGCAAATCAAATCGATGGCCGATATGGTGATGCAGAGCTTTACTCCTGAGCAATTGCCAGTGCTTAATCAATTGGCCGAACACTATGCCGTTTGCGACGATTGGTACTCCTCTGTGCCCTCCCAGACAAACACCAACCGGGCATTCGGCTTGATGGGGGATGCCCATGGCCTGGTCGACAATGGTTTTTTGGAAACCAATCCCATTGCCAAAAGTCTTGGCAACATCTTAGGGATGGGTATAGGGGATGACCGCTTTCCGGACAAAACCCTGTGGAATGCACTTGAAGAAGGCGGCCTGGATTGGAAGGTATTTTTCCAAACCTCGATGATCCCCCAAAAGATCTCCAAATTGATCGAACATGGCAACGATCTGTCGAAGATCCTACCCTACCTCGGCAAGCCGGGTATCTTGCTGCAAGAAATGCTCAACCTATTTTCACCCTACACGAATTACCTTTATGAAATCTCTTCTGGTGAAGTTGAGTCCTGTTACAGCTACCGGCTTTATACTCAAGTCAGAGAGAATATTCCCGATGCCGCTTCACATTTTGCTAAGACCGAGGAGTTTCATACCTTGGCCAGAACCGGGAAGTTACCCAAATACAGTTACATTGAACCTTTTTGGACGATATCCAGAACAACCGTCGATCAAGGTATCAGTCGCCTGTTTACTACCATGGGTAACGATTACCACCCGCCGGGTAATCTCAATGAAGCAGAGAATTACGTCAAGTCCATTTACGAAAGCCTGATCGCCAACAAGGCGTCTTGGGATAAAACCTTGTTCATTATCACTTTCGACGAGCCGGTCGGCGCATTCGACCATGTCAAACCACCGGCGGCCACACCGCCATGGGGCGATGGCCAGCCCGAATTTGAATTGCAAGAAGGCTTTGAGTTTAACCGTTTCGGTAGCAGGGTTCCGGCCATTTTGATCTCTCCGCTGATTGAAAAAGGCACGGTGTTCCGCTCTAAAACAGATGTGCCTTTTGATCATACATCGGTGATCAGCACAGTACTGGATTGGTGTGGTATGGCCGACAAAACTGCCGAGTTTGGCGAGCGCACCAAAGCGGCGCCAAAATTTGATCACGCCATCACACGCGACAAACCGAGGAGCGATGCTAGTGATATCGGTTTTCTCAACCTTGGCCGAAAAATGGGTGCACCAGTCAGTTATGGTGACCGCTTCTATCTTAAAAACCAAAGCGGGGATATCTTGAGCGACTTTAAGTTGGCTGAAGTGGCGGGCCCGGTCAGCTACATCCCGGAGTCCATTCATGGTATTGCATTCGATATGAACTTGATGCAAAACTTCCCGACGCTTGGTCAAGATGGCAAAACCCGTCTGTTTTGTCAGGCAGTCGGAGTCGTGGACCCTCAAGAAATCTGCCACAATGATTTCTTACATTTAATTTCTGACGAACAGGGTCTCGGCTCATTTAACTATCTCGGCGCATGGTATGAATCTCATGATTGTTTTTACTTCAATGTTTACTTGCGTGGCGAACATGCCCCGAAACAATTGTGGCAAATCCAAAAGCTGGAAGGTGAAGGTTCGGTCAAGTTCGGTGACAAGGTTTACCTGGTCAACCAACACTTTGCCAATCAACGACTGAGCAAGGATAACAGACCGCTTCAGGGAAAATGGATCACCACCAAAGAGCAAGGTGACTATTGGATAATTTTACCGGTAGAATAATCCATTTCAACGCTAGCCAATCTCTCGAATGTAGGAGACTGCTTCTCTGAACGGGGAAGCAGTTTGAGAAGATTTAAATAGTTGCGACATTTTAAAAATCCATATTTTCATTTCAAACTGGCATCGGCAAGCGTGTATTGGTTAAGCACAGCAATATATGACCTTGTTGCCTCAAACAAATAATGCTTAAGTTGACACAATTCTGTGATGCGGCATGTGTTGGTTTTGGCATCAAAACACTCCACCATATTCATATTAGGTTCTAATTCTGATATTAAATCACCTAGCCGCAATGTTGTTGTGTCTTTAGCAATTTTTATGCCTCCGCCTTTGCCTTTAACCGTTTCAATGTAAGTAAGTTGTGACAGACGATGCACAACCTTCACCAAATGGTTACGTGAGATATCAAAATGTTCGGCTATCTCTTTGACACTCGACATCCTGTCAGGATGTGAAGCAAGATACATAAGCGTTCGTAGCGCATAATCTGTGAATGACGTTAATTGCATAATATAACCATGAAAAAATGGGTTGACAACTTAAGGGGCCTTTTATAATATATATTCAAAATACATATTATAAAAGGCTTTGAGTATGCTCTCTCAACAAACCATAGATATTGTCAAATCAAGCGCTTCCATTTTAAATGAACACGGCGAGACACTCACCAAGCATTTCTACAAGCGCATGTTTTCACACAACCCAGAGATCGCGCCTTTCTTTAACCCTACCAATCAAACGAATGGAACGCAACAGCGCGCCTTAGCGGCAGCCATATGCGCGTATGCTGCTAATATCGACAATCTTGAAGTTTTGGGCGGAGCGGTTGAGTTGATCGCCCATAAACACGCCTCTCTACAAATTAAGCCAGAACATTACCCCATTGTTGGTGAAAATCTTTTAGCCTCCATTCGCGAAGTGTTGGGCGACGGCGCGACGGATGAAGTGATCAATGCATGGGGTGAAGCCTATGGTTTCTTGGCGGACATTTTGATTGATCGTGAACAACACATCTACAAAGAAACGGCAGAAAAAACTGGTGGCTGGGAAGGCTTTAGAAAATTTAAAATTGATCGCAAGGAAAAAGAAAGCAGCATCATTACCTCCTTTTATCTTAAGCCGGAAGATGGCGGCGCATTGCCCGATTATATGCCCGGTCAATATATTACGGTGCGAATGCCGACAAAAGATGGATCAAGCACAATGCGTAATTACAGCCTGTCTGACAGGCCGGGACAGGATTATCTGCGCATTAGTGTAAAGAAGGAAATCGCTACCAAGGAGAAAACACCCGATGGTTACGTGTCAAATCTTTTACATGATGAAAAAAATGTCGGTGACGTAATTGATCTGGCGCCGCCATGCGGGGAATTTTTCCTAAATGTAAAAGATCGCTACGAACGCCCCTTGGTATTGCTCGCCGCAGGCATTGGAATTACGCCAATTCTAAGCATTCTAAAATCGGTGCTTAATGCCAAACAGGATCGCGAAATTTTCTTTGCACATGGCTGCCTCAATGAAGCAGTGCAACCCTTTAAAACAACGATTGATAATCTGGCGAAAAAATACCCTAACCTCACTGTGCATTACCGTTACAGCGATGCCGAAAATGGCTCGGTAAAGCGCAAAGGAAATTGTTCAAGCGGCTTTATCAATGCCGCATTAATTGAATCTTTTGTGCCGGATCATCATGCGGATTACTATTTTTGCGGACCCAAGCCATTTATGGTTAGTATTTATCAAAATTTACTCAAATGGGACATTCCCGAGCCTCAAGTGCATTTTGAATGCTTTGGTCCACGTGAAGCGCTTACAAAAACCTCATAAATACTACTGTTAAATGTATCCGTTCGATGCAGCCCGCCTTGCCTATTGCAGTTTTGTTCTTTTGGTGTTCTGTTGAGTGTGTATACCGGATTCATTAATGGCGGGAGGATGCCCCCCCGCCTTTCACCATTATATTTTTTATAATCCCTGTTTACTGTGCCCCAGTAGATGATATCGGATTATTCCACTGGGATGACCACACGTGATTTCCATAGACAAAATGCACCGATTCGCCCATCAACAGTCCACGTTGAATATGCCCCCATCGGCGTTCTGCTTCATTCTCACTGCTGTAACTCTTCAGCGTACCTACTGCCGTCAACGTTTTGGCCTCTGAATTAACTTCGAGTAGTTCCAGTCCATCGTACAGCCAATGGTAATCCGCTTTAAATTCATCGGACGTATTTTCACCTTGCTGCGCTCCTGTCACGGACATGGGAATGGTGATGCGATGCGTCTGTGTATCAACATGAAATAGCTCGCTCAAGGCTTTAGCGTCATACTCAAGAGGCGAATTACTGTATTGATTACCATACACCTGCCGATCGACTTCACGGGGTGCAGCTGGATTTGACACATCAAACAAACTTACTTTTATGCCTTGTTGTCGACCCTCATCCGAAGCTTGACGGCCCACACCCAATAGCAAGTTCGAACCAATAGGATGCAAATAGTCCGCAAAACCTGGTATTTCAACGGAACCAGCAATGAAAGGATCTTCCGGTGACGTTAAATTGATTGCGTACAGCGGATCAGTGCGCTGAAATGTCACCACATAGGCCATGTCACCCACATAACGCACGGCATAGATATCCTCATTGGGTTTACCAATGGCGCTGGGGCGATTGCTATTCGGTATATCCGCTACAACATCAAAACGAGCTGCACCGTCATTGGCTTCTTTTAGAATTGTTAATCGGTGCGCAAATCGTCGTTCACCATCAGACTGTTCTGTGTGCACAACTCGCAGATAATCACCACTTTCACTTAATCTAAACGCGGGATTATTAAATCCCACATGCCCTGATAATGAAGTCGAAGCATGGTACACCGGGAAACCATCTGAGATCGCAAATTTATGAATATCAAAATTTTCTGGGTAATGTTGCTCAATTAAATACATCGATTCCGTGGATGCATACAGTTCATAACTGTTTCCTAGCATACAAGCCGAGGCACGCGCATCCGGATCCGCTAAGGGCACTGCGGTAATCGTAACCCACTGCGCATACTTATTCGAACTGTCATACGTATCAGGAACAAAACAATCATTTTCAGATATTAATTTATCGACTTCAGCATCGTTGTAAACTTGATCGGGCAATAAAGCCTCTATAGGTACATCACTCGCTTGATCAAATGTCGCCATCAACGGCGGAACTTCATCCATCGGGTAAAAGCTCGTGACCACAAACAATGTGTTGTTCACGACACGACTGGAAATGTACTGCCCCTCAATCGCGAGTTTCCACGCTTCTGTCACTTGCGCAGGATTATTAACTCGATATGTGCTTAAAATCGTTCGATTTTGATGATAGTCTTGCAATACGGCGGCGCCCTCCGCTCTGCTCACGGCTACACCAGATCCTGCACTGCTTGTTTCACTACTGCTTGCTTCGCCACCATCAGTTTCTATGAATGGTGCCTCAACTGGTGCTTCAAATATGACATCATCGTAATAGATGTGATAATAGTTCTCACTGGACACAACTGACAATAATTGCTCATTATTGATTTTCTCAGCAAGATACAACCCTTGAATGGTCGTATTATTATCATCTAAAGTGATGCGCCCAACCTCACTGGCACTAGCCGGGTCCGCATCCACGGCCATGACGCGAATTGTTGGCGCTTGGCTCTCTGGCTATTGGGTGCAATACTTAAACGCGCGGAAGATACCGACACAGCAGTGCTTGCACTTCCAGAACCAGCGCTTCCAGAACCAGCACTGCCTCCAGCACTCATGCTATTATCTACACTATCGACTGGTTCATCGAGACTCATGACCACTTCAGACCCTGCAAACGCATCTAATTCAAGTACTTCACCAGACCCATTTGTACCGTCATCGACGTCAATCAAGGGATCAACTTCGATCACGCCATCCACCGGCATCAAAAAATCATACTCTGGCTGCTCAGCGATATAGAGATAACGTCCATCGAATTTCACTAAATCGGCTTCATCTACTCCCTCTTCCTGAAGATTCGTTGTGGAAAAACCACCCCCAGATGAACCGCCCCCATCAACGCCGACACTGGGCGCACTGAGTGCGAGGTCACCCGATTCGCTGTTAAGTGCATTATCACTCATCGGCGCGCCACCGATGGTTTGAATCCCCTCATAAGCATGCATGGGGTCATCACATAAAGCATCTTGGTAGCGTTGCTCCACACCCGCTTTTAAAACGGCTTTGAATTTTTCTGGAGTTGCCGGCACCAATTGCCGAGGGGTTTGCTCAGTGGAATTAGATAATTCGAGGGATTGACTCAAGGTTGAAGGTGAATTTCCGTTACTCTCTTCACCAAGATTATAATTTTTAGCAGCAAAATCGTAATCACATCCCGAGAGCAGCATCAGGAATGCCACAAACACCCCCGTAGCGAATACACAGGTTAATTTTAAGATAGAATGACCAACTGTCGAAGCGCATTCAATGCAGCTCATACCAGCGCGCTTATTCAATTTATTCGATAAGTTATCGTATTGTTGTCTCAACATATTAATGCCTCCCCTCAAGGCAAGCCGTACACGAATGCGTGGTGTAAAAATAAATCTGGCTTACTTTCCCTGAATCGGTGCTCATCACGTATACGTAGAATAAGTGGGAAATTTTCCCACGTCAAGAGATGTTTGTTGACATTTGGCAAAAGAACTAGGCAAATTCCTATAAACTGATGGTTAACAACGACGCCCAGTCATTCAACAGAGCGTATAACGAATATGATGCATCTAGACAAAAAGAGCTTGTATAACAAAACGATACGCCCAAATTCATCGAAAGGGTCGTCTTGCCGCAAGGGTATACTGGGCCTAACAATCGTCACGGCTTTAGCGGGTGCGCTACCTACAGCCTATGGCGATCAATCCAATCGCACGGCACCGGCAATCAAGCCATGGAAAATATCATGGGGCTGGCATTACTTTGAGGGTGATTATCGTCTCACGGAAAGCACGCGCGTATTTTACGTTCCATGGAAAATACAATATCAAGTCAACCGCTCGTGGCAGGTAGCGCTCACCACGCCTTGGCTGGCAGTTTTTGGTCCAGGAACTGCTTCAGATACGACTATTTTTAAAACACCTAATCAGACAATCTCCGAAGATGCCACCGGTTTGGGAGACGTGATTCTCAGCGCAGCGTATCTATCATCGAAACAATGGCTGCCTGGCTGGTGGCACGGCATCAGCGTCAAGCAAAAAATCCCCACCGCTGACGCCGAAAAAAGATTGGGCTCGGGCGAGCCAGATACTTCTTTTCACGTTACTTTTTTTAAAACCACTGATCATTGGCAATGGCTCATTGAAACAGCTTATAAAAAACGTTCCGACGCTACTTTAGATAACTCATTCAGCGGTTCACTGGGTGCTTTATATATGCCCGCCACTTCAATACCGTTACGCTTTGGCATCATTAGCACAATTCGTGAACCTGCAACACCTTCACGTTCAATGATCCAAGAATGGACTTTCTATACTCAGTATCACATAAACACGGCTTGGTCCATCAGCTCATATCTATCAACAGGAACCACCGCTGACAGTCTGGATTTCGGCTTTGGCGCTCAAGTAGATTACCGTTTTTAAGAACCATTTCTCTACAGATGCACGACTACTGCATTACTCAGGCGTCGGTCGCTCTGGAACCTGATCTGATTGAGGCATGCCATCGGTATCAACCGCTGAGGGAACACTCATGATGGCGTCGTTTAAACTTTCAGGACGATCTATCTCCAAGGGACCAACACGAGAAGGAATTTCTGGTCGATTAAAGATTTCGTCATTCACATCTGGGCGATCTTCGAGGCCATGACCGGTACCACCAATCCCCCCCTCATCCGGCTCACCTTCCGCGGCAGCATAGCACCAAATCGGCGATAAAAATAATAGGAAAATCACAGGTAAAATCGTTTTTATCACAGGGCGCTTCATGTTACGTTAATCCCAAGATGCATGCGCTGAGTACCATGAGCACTTTTTTTATCCATGACCTGACAGTGTTTGGCTTTTTCATTCAGTTGCTTTAACCACGGCATGCCATGAACATTCACCCACTGCGACAAAGCCTCACAAGATTCAGGCGTAAGATGGTTATAATAAACACAGCGATCGAAAAAAGGGGGCGTACTATCCAATAAATTATGGACACTGGCCGCCATGTGATCGTGAATCATGCGACCAAAAAAATACGCTTTCTCATCAAATCCTTGCTGAGGGATAAATGCCTCTTGATTTAAATGAACGATATCCGCCTCATCCAACGAGACAACCCCAATACGTAATAACTCATCTAAAACGACTTTAACACGAATATCATGTTTGCAAATCTGCTGCACAAGCTCTTCAAAACTGGGGGAAACCGATGATGTCGCCGTTCTAGGCAATGGCAAAGGGTTACCCGCCGGCGCAAACCGAGGAAGCGTCATCCACGTGTTAATGACTTGGGAACCAATGGAAACGGTTGTCGGGGCGTGCACCATTTCAGATGCATCAGATCGCAACTTTTTGACGTCTTTTCTATGCACGCCCGTTAACAAGCTGACACGACTGTCACTGATTTTATCTTTCTGAGCCGGCTCTTCCAAAGCGAATTCATCGATAGCCACTTCAATGTAGATTCGCTTAAGCAACTGAGCTAAAAAGGGAAAAGTGATATGAAAAGTTAATAGCAACTTGACCAAAGGGCGCAGTACTCGACTCAGCGCGGCTACAAGTGCTTTTGGGGGATCAGCAGTGACGGATGAGTTTCTCAGTTTCATAACACAAAGCATATCACAAAGTGGGAATATTTCCCACAAGTCATCCAAACGGGCTATCCGCTTGTGCAAACGCATTTCCGCAACAATCCATAATGAACCAAATGGCAGGCGACTGCATAAGCAAGCTGGAGTAAGCGACCAGGATAGAAAACGTCGAGACGCCTGAAATAGAGTGAATAGACGTACACAATATGATCATACCGCACTATGATAATAGTCAATCAGGCTAAATGGTGTATCATCGCATCCAGCGAACACACAGGCAAACTCAACTGGATTTGCCACACAGATGAAAAAGCCAATAATAATCCCACCGCTTCATCACACTGAAAAAACCAGGAGAGTGAATATGAAAATAAATAACGTTTCATTTATTGGTCTCGGTGTCATGGGGTATCCGATGGCCCGTCACTTAGCCATCGCCGGTTTTAACACGAATGTCTATAACCGTACGGAATCCAAAGCCCAAGATTGGGCAAGCCGCTATTCCGGAACCTGGTCTGCCACCCCAAAAGAAGCAGCGCAAGGCAGTGATGTCGTTGCGGTTTGTGTTGGTAACGACGAAGATGTGAGGAGCGTTATTTTCGGTCAGCACGGCGCATTGGCTGGTATGAAAGCTGAAACCATACTGATTGACCATACCACAACATCAGCCGAATTGGCTGAAGAACTCGCCGCAGCTTGCCAAGCTCAAGGTGTCCATTTCATGGATGCCCCCGTATCCGGTGGACAAACCGGGGCCGAAAACGGAACATTGACGATTATGTGCGGTGGCGAACCCAGCGTTTTTGAAGCCAGTCAACCCGTGATAAACAGCTATGCCAAACACGCCACATTGCTGGGTGGACATGGTCAAGGACAACGCTGCAAAATGGTAAACCAGATCTGTATCGCCGGTATACTGCAAGGCTTGAGTGAAGCGATGTTACTCGCCCAAAAGGCAGGGCTGGATATTGAACAAGTTGTTCAAGTACTGAAACACGGCGCCGCCGATTCCTGGCAATTGGAAAACCGAGCCGTCACTCTGTCTCAGGGAAAATTCGACTTTGGTTTTGCCATCGATTGGATGCGAAAGGACTTAGGTATTTGCTTACAGGAAGCAAAAAAACACGGCTTGACACTCCCCATGACCGAAGAGGTTGATGGCCACTACCAAACCCTCCAATCCATTGGTTTAGGCCGTTTGGATACGTCTGCATTGATTAAAGCGTATCAGCATGAAGCCTGAAAAAACCAGCCGTAGCCGGTCAGCACTTCACCCACAGACCTATCATTCCGCTCTCATACACAGAGAAGCTCAGTGCCGTATCAAGTGCACCACAAAACCCTTACAAAACAATGATAACAGCTATAATTTTCTTTATTTATGCCGCTGAGTGTTAAACGGCTACAATACAGAATACGAGCAAGAATAAAATCACAGGGAGAAAAGAGAGGAAGAAAGAGAAAAGACGGCACCCAACTCCCTTAACATAGCATCAGAAATACATACATTAAGGATAACACACAAAATAAAAGAATAAAAAATAACCGAATGTTGCCTTAAACTGTGTTGTCTTAAACTATATTCTTCATTTTCTTAATTCGAATCCGTCGCATGACGACACAAAAAATACGGTTTTAAGAAGGTCACGAGAAACGTAATAAGTGACCCGCTTCAACTCAGTCGCTGAAGCGGGTCACCAAGACTCAAAGGCCAGGCCTTACTACAGCACCCAGCTTCTGGAAAACGTTATACCGCAAAATCCTTCAATTTTTTCAAAGGACGAATTTTAACCACATTCTGCGCAGGCTTGGCTTTGAAAACAGTCTCTTCACCTGTGAAAGGATTTATCCCTTTGCGCGCCTTCTTAGCAGGCTTTTTGACAACCTGCACTTTCAAGAGCCCCGACAAGGTGAACTGACCCACACTGCGCTTCTTCACGTGCAGTTCGATGATATTGGCCAATTCGTCCAGCACGGATTGCACTTGTTTCTTGCTCAATTCCGTGGACTCAGCTACATGACCAAGAATTTCGGTCCGAGTCATGGGTTCTTGGAGCGTTTTAGGCAGCTTGCTTTTCTGAGATGATGAAGCTTTAGCTGTCGCCGTTTTTTTAGTAGCGTCTTTCTTTGGAGGCATAATCCTAGTCCTTCAGTGGTTCTCAAAATGTAAAATCTACTTTCTTGCTCGACGCCTTAGCATCGAATGGAGAGCATTCTACTACAAAAGTCACGGCAGGGAACCCATAAACCACTTTCAATGTACGGTTATCGGTTACCTCAAGAACGACTGTTTTCCGTATTTCAATGAGCGCGCTTGTTGACGCTGTTTGCACGTGTACACAACCCACCCCCATCTCCCTGTCACACCAAGAAGAGACAGAGCAGGATAGTAAAAACCACGATTCAGAA
>JARRRL010000116.1:0-7522 GCA_037380725.1 Gammaproteobacteria bacterium
GCTCATACCACCTTGACCGCGTATTTTTTCAACGATAGGATGGTTTTCGCCAGATTGGGGTAGGGGGCTTAGCCCTCTGACAGCGCGGTAGCGCTTCAGATAAGGGAGAAAACTGTCCGGCACCGTAATATCCCGTAATTTTCGGCCTTTACCGTAAATTTTTAGCCACCAGTTACCGTCCGTATCTTGCCAAAAGTGGCTCATGACCGGGGACCAGTTTGGCCGTTCCGACAGCTCGGAAATCCGTAAAAATAGGGTTTTCAGCGCGCAGATCACGAACAGGTTGCGTTCGAAGACCTGATTCTCCTCGGCCATTGTCAAGGTAACATCAATGACATGTCGCCACTGGGATTCGCTCAAGCGGCGGACTTCCTTAACTTGAGCATCCTTGATGAAATGCCGACAGTCGCCCTTGGCGATCTGCGCCGGATTGCCATACAGATATTCTTCGTTCATCAGATACTTATAAAATGCGATGATTCCTGTGAAAGTGGCTGCCAAGGTCTGTTGTGAGGGTTTGTATTTTTTCTTGTCCGGCTTGCTCTGTGAATCCATGTGCTTAGGCAGCTTAAGCTTGAATGGGGCCCATTCAGGGTTGTGTCTATAGCAGCCATTGTTGTAGAGAAACTTATCGTGATTGGCCAAGCAAATCCAAGATGGCAAAGGTTGCCAACAAAAGTCGGCGTAATCCAGAATGTCGGATTTTCGGAGTTGCTCCATGGGTTTTTTCTTAAATAGGAAAACCCACAACAAGAAGCGTTCGGTTTCATTTCGGAATCGAGTGAACGTATGCTCGGATTTATTGCGACCGATATACAGCAGAAACTCCTGACCCCACTGCCAATGATTCAAGCACCAGGGTTCACCGGATTCGAGGAAGGCTTTCAGTTCGGGATACTCATCGAAACGCAAAGTTTTCAACTCAGAGTATGTTGGGTACAAGGGCATCGGTTTAGGTATGATCATCGGTAAGCGCCAGGTTCATCGTCGTGGTCTTGAATTCACGGTGTTTATCCGTGATAAACACATTCTACACGCCCCTAAACACTATGTCGAATACTGACACATATACGTAATTAGATGCCCGAAATGGGGACTTGTAAACTTTCACGATACGCTTCCATTACAACCACGCTTGTGGATTCCTGAACTCCAGGCAAGGACAGTAAACTGTCCCCCAGAAACGCGCGATAAGCGGCCATATCGCCCACGCGCGCTTGAATGAGAAAATCAAAGCTCCCCGTCACCAAGTAGCACGATTGAACCTGCTTGAGACGCATGACCTGATCATAAAACTCATCAAAGTTCTCTTTTGAAGTACGATCCAAGCGAATTTGAACAAACACAAGTAGACTGGCGTCCAACATGTCAGGATTCAAAATCGCTTGGTACCCCTTGATGTATCCCGCTCGCTGTAATCGCTTCACACGCTCAATACACGGCGTGGTCGTCAAGCCCACTTGTCGGGCCAGCTCAGCAAAACTGATGCGCGCATCTTCTTGCAGGATGCTCAAGATTTTTCGGTCAATTTTATTGAGCTGCTCTTGTTGAGTCATGGCATTCGGTCGTGAAAGAATCTTTTGTAGTATTGGTAGCCGTTTTCTGAGTAACCGCTTCTGCGGCAGCGTCGTTCACGCCAGCAGCTTTCCACGCTTTTGCTTTCTCAACGGCCTGTATCATCAGCGTTGCTACGTCTTTTCCCGTTGCGCTTTCAATGCCTTCCAATCCTGGCGATGAATTTAATTCTAAGAGCAAAGGGCCATTGCTGGAACGAATAATATCCACGCCCGCGACTTTTAAGCCCAAGGTACTGGCGGCTTTGATGGCGAGCTTCTTTTCATCGGGTGTCAGCTTCACCAATGAAGCCGTGCCGCCCCGATGTAAATTAGCCCGAAACTCGCCCGCCGCCGCTTGACGCTCAATGGACGCAACCACTTTCCCATCAATCACAAAACAGCGCAAGTCACGACCTTGTGCCTCTTTAACGAACTCTTGAACAAGTAAATTAGCGTGTACCGCTTTGAACGCATTGATCACCGATTCAGCGGCTTTATCCGTTTCGGCCAGTACGACTCCCCTGCCCTGCGTGCCTTCCAATAACTTCACGATTAAAGGCGCCCCTCCCACCATTTCGATGACATCGTCCGTATCGAAAGGTGAACTGGCAAATCCAGAAACCGGGATATCAATACCGTTTTTCAGCAATCGCTGCAAACAATACAACTTATCGCGCGATTGAGAAATGGCGTTGGCACCATTCAAACTCATGATGCCGATACTCTCAAATTGTCGCACTAACGCGCAACCATAAAAGGTGATGGATGGTTTGATGCGCGGAATAACAGCGTCCAACTCATTCAGAATTATACCGCCTCGATAATGCACTTCGGGGGTATCCGCGTCCAATTTCATGAAACACTGACGAATATTGAGGAACACCATTTCATGGCCGGCTTCTTCTCCCGCTTCCATGATCCGGCGGTTGCTGTACAAGTTCGGGTTACTGGCCAATAAACCTATTTTTAGCCCCGCGCTGGGGGCTTGAGTTTTGCCATAATAATTTCGTAATTCTTCTTCGTTTTTGTCTCCAAGCGCATACTGTTTCTCTGGATCCACCAGTAAACGACCGTTCATGGCTTCCCGACCGATTAACACACGAAAACCCATGCTGTCTCGATTGGCCAAGGTCAACTCAATGTCCCACTGTTTTCCCCCCAAGGATAAGGTTGTGCTGATCACGTAACGTTTTTCACTCTCACCGTTGGAACTCTTCACGATACGACGGTCTAAAACTCTGGCTTCGCATTGCGTGGTTGTTGAGCGACTGCTTTGCAAAGGGTGTACGTCAAAGCGGACCCAGGCGGTGTTATCGCGTTTGAAGGTTTGTATGTTTGAAGCATGTACACAGCTGGTTTTTGCCCCGGAGTCAATTCGAGCTTTTACCGCAGGTATGTTCAAATCTGGAAGTTCGCACCACTCTTCACTGCCGACAATGGTCTTCTGATATGAGGGTGTTTCTTCTGACATGAGGTTCTCCATCAAACGTTAAATTAACAGGCAGGAAAAGCACGGCTCCTCCCCTTAATAATGAACGTATACACTACCGGTTTCACTGGTACTCGTGAAGCACTTAAATCAACAACTTAGTGAAAGGATAATCACATTGTTTACTGGTTATTACTTGTTTATCTGTGTCAAGAGTAGAATGAGGATTTCTTTTGTCGTTATGTCGTGCATCGGTGAAGGGTAACAGCATAAACCGAATGACGGAGTCATTGAGAGTGACGCAAGAGGTACTGACCCACAAGAAAGCATCTACATATCAGTGGCTATACCCGTTCGGGCGAAGACGCCCGCAACGTGATGGTTGTGATTTTTTAACAAAATGGTATCACAATGGGCTTTACTGGGTAGTATATACTGATCGTAATTTGGCCCATTGGTTTCACGCCAAATTCGCTGAGCATCTTGACGAATGGCCTGTGTAAAGCGCTCATCCGCTCTGTATGCGTCAACGCCCTGCGCACGATCTTGATCATATTGTTCGATGTATTCCGCGTAGCGTACGGCCAAATGGCCCTCACGAAGCTGTCGTGCGGTTCGAGCAAACAACAATAAGCGTTCTTCAAACCACGCCGGTAATATCGCGTTGTCATTTGGGGTTTTTACAAAAATCAACGTATCACAAAAATCACGCACGTGTTGGCGATGCTCCGTGTGCTCAACGTTTGCCCACGGTGGTGTGTCTTGAGCCGCAATGATACCCTCAAGAATAAGCACCTTCTGATTAGGTGGAATGTGTTTTATCAAATCAAAGCAGATATCATAGCGGGCGTGATCATATGTTGGAATATCAATTGATTGACCACGGGTAATGCTGTTTAAGGCACACAATAAATCATCAAAACGAAACGTTTCAGGAAATCCTTTGCTTTCCATGCCGCCATCACTGCTTTGAATAAGCGCATTGGGTTTCAGGAAATGATCAAGGGTCAGCAAGGTGGTTTTATCCTGACCATACCGCTGCGCAAACAGGTAATGTAAAACACGTGCTGCCGTGGTCTTACCAGAACAGACGCTCCCCGTCATGCCAATGACCACACAACGCTCAGCAGCAAATGCTGCTTGCAGCGTATGTGCCACGTGATCCACCCATGGATTAAAAACCGTGACTACCTCCAAGGGATTAACCGGATCCAAAATACCGGAGAGTCGGGCCAGTTCCTCTTGATCGGGCACCGCGCCTTGTCGATAGTTTGATAAATCGAGTAGTTGCCAAGCAGATGCCTGTTCTGAGTCGTACATCCGGTTCGTATTTTGGTGTGTGCACTTAAGCTTGTGGTCAAGACTGCTGTTGGGAAACGATGTGAGCATGGAGGGCCACGTCTAAATGTGGATCAACGAGATACACGGGTGAATTGAGAAAGGTGTCACCATCCGTTCTCGCTGGCCAACGGTGGCGGGGCGTATTGTAGCGCGCCGCAAGGACTACGCCTACCGCCATCAGTCAGAAATGCGAAAAAGTGATTAAATTTTGCACCCTGCCGAGAAACCTTCGGCTGAAAATACTACATTCAGCTCACCCGTAAGGTCGCCTTGAATGGCTTGAATGCGCAAGGTGTTCTCCATGCCAGCTCGTTTGGGCGAACAATAATCCAGTTTGTAGAAACTGTCAGCTTCATCGCTGACAAATTGAGCGACTTCGGAGAACGTTTCAGTTAATTCATTCAATTCAGAGGCTTGGCTGAAGGCATCTCGACCCAGTTGTTGCAAGACTTGTGGGTTAATCTCACTGCCCAAACCAATCGTCATGACACTGACATCTTCGGGGCGTGCTTCCACCGCTTGAATAGCCGCCTCTTTCGTAGTTCTAGCCGCTTGATCCGTACCATCTGTAAACAGTACGAGCGCGCCAGCGGACAGAATATCGGGATTTAGGGTGCGCTGCTGCTCGACTTGTGCGCTGATCGCCGCAATGCCTTCAATGGCCGCACCATACAAGTTCGTCGATGGATCTTGCGCTGTACTGGCATCCAGCGCAAAAATAAATTCTTTCACTTGATCTGGGTTGGTTAAATAATCACTGATCATAACAATGTTTTGACGCCCATCAAAGATCGCCAGTGCGAGCGACTTGGACGTTTGTTCTGTAGCAGCGGGTGGCAGCACGTTTTCCACAAAGCTGGCGGCGGCTGATTTGATGGTGTCCAACGATCCAAAAACCACGCTGCCACTGAAGTCGAGTAACAATAAGGTTGAAAAAACGAACTCACCGTCTTGAGGGGTGACACGCCTCGCCGATTCTACTGAAATGAGATTATCATTCTCATAGAGATTAAAACTGTCTACTGGCAAATTGGGAACCGGAACGCCCGTGTCGGTCTCCAATTTAAACGTGACGGATACTTTTGCAGGTAGAGCGGTACCGTGGTCTAGCTGAATCAAGCGTAATCCGTGTGCAGGGGGTCGATTGGCTTCCGTTCGCGCCGTCGATGAGCTGCTGCTTCCATCGGGCTCTACTCGCTCCACTTCACCGCAGCCGGATATCATAAGCGCGCTCATACTGAGCGACAGCAGTAAACTGAAAGTGGTGACAAAACGAGCTTTTTGATTGCGCCGCGAACCCGACACCAATAGATGTTGATGCGATTTTCCCCCGATCGCAGCCACTCAAAACCTCCTCTCCTGCAATCCCCAATTCCCTTAAGCCAAGCCGCTTAAGCCCAGGCTGTTAGCCCAAGTCTCACATTAGCCAAGTAGAGTAGCCCTCGTAACCCAGAAAAACAAGTTAATCTAACAACTCATTCTAAGGCATCCGCCAAAGCATCCAAAGCATCCTTTTCGGTAGTTTGCACGGATTTGTTCATGGCAAATTTGTTAATTTCTCTGAGCAAGCGTGTGATTTTGCTGGTGTCCGCGTCACGGGATAAAGTACCGGAGTAATTCTTTAGATGCAGTTCAGCTAAAGACAGGTAGGCAACCGCTAAATTGTAGTGCGCTTTGGCATCATTCGGAGCAAGCTTAATCGCCTGCTGAAAATGATCGGCAGCCACTTTGTGTTCACCTTTTTTGAAGGCAATGTTTCCCAAACGGTAATGAACAATGGACTGCGCCGGGTTGCTGTTTAACAGCACTAAATACGCCTGCTCTGCTTGCGCAAAGTGACCACTACGATAAAGCCGATCCGCTTGGTCCAATTGTTGTTTTAGTTGCAAGGGATTACTGGGTGGTCGTGGCTGGGTCGGCGGTGTATTCGCGTTGGGTAGGCCAAATGGTGAGTTCGCGGCATGACCCGCTTGATTCATCATGGATGGAGGCGCAGCGGACCGTGAAGCAGGTGCTGGGGATGGCGGAGATGACGGAAAAGACGGCGTATTGTTATTTTGGGCTGGCGTTGTGCGCTGCATGCCGGGTAGAAAAGTGGGTAATGTGCTGGCGTTGTTTTGCTGTGTGGGAGCGCAAGCACCTAGAACCAGTGCTGACACAGCGAACACAAGGTACTTGAACGCGTAATTTTTTTGGTGCTTCATGTGATTCTCACTGTAGATCGTACTGACTCACGGTTTCGGGCTATTGTGTGACGCGTATCGGGGTGTCGGCGTGTGTTGTCGCGTATATCAATAGCGCCATTGCTCGTACCAGGATACTTTGGCGGCAGCTTTGGCGTAAAGCTCATGAGATTGTGGCAACATGTGCATGACCTCTTGCCACAAATTCCGAGCGCGAACGGGGTCCGCAGACTCGGCATCGATCCCTTGATCAAAAATTTCCTGCGCGCGTTGCTCAATGTCAGCCATTTTACGAGTCGCCATCGCCGTTTTACCAAATTTTTTCGCGGACTGCCAGTAACGCCACGCTTCAGCCCATTGATGATTTTCTTCCGCTTCCCGAGCCCGCCTGGCGTATTCCTGGCTGACAATGTCGCGTACTTCCTTGGCATACAGTGAGTGACCTTGCTTGACCACAGAACGCTCGTTTTTTAACAGTGAAATCCATTGTTCAAACGCTTCTTCTTTATTGCCGTCCGCAAACGCTTTCTGTCCTCGCGTGTAAGCACGATACAACGCTGAGTACCGCTCAATGTTTTCCGTTAACTGACCTCTTAAGTGCTGAGATACATTGGGATTTTTTTCCAAACGACGCAAATCACTCAGCAGCTTTTTCGCGCCATTCTCTTTGTAAGTTCTTTCAACGCGTAAAATCAAATCGCGTGCTTGGTCTTCAGCGTTTTCAGAAGCGTTTTCAGTGTGTTCCGTTTGATCGGTGTCTTTCACTTGATCTGCCTTATTTTTTCCTGATGTGGAAGCGGATGGTGTTGAGGCAGATGCTGCTGAAGCAGATGTTGATGCAGGCGGCACGGATGTACGCGGCGCGAGATTGTTGTTTTGTTCAGAAGTCTTTGCGCTGTAGGTCGGCACAGGTTGCCAGTTAGCGCCTGGCCGTTGCATCGGTCCTAACAAAGATTGCGGTGGTGAGGTAATGATCGATTTTGCTGATTGCAAAGGTGCGGCGCTATTCCCTT
>JARRRL010000117.1:0-14628 GCA_037380725.1 Gammaproteobacteria bacterium
TCTTATGGACAGTCTTCACACACTACAGATTATTGGCAAGAATTGGCCAATGATCCGGCTGGTGATGAATATGGCGTTACATGGAGTGTGGACGGTGGCTCGACGTGGGGACGCGACGAATTGTATGTCGGGCAAACCATACAATTTAAATTTAATGTACATAAAGAGAATCTTGGCACGCACTATGCTGACTTAACAAAAGCGTGGGTTGATTGGGGTCAAGATGGCCACTTTGATGCCAGTGACAAAATCTTTTACGCTGAGCATATAGTATCAGCTAATAAACAAAAGTCAGAGGGTCCTGGTACGAATAAGACACCTGATATTTCCGATTTGGTGTACTTTTCTCCTACGTTTAACCTGACTGATGATTTTGTTGGTGATTTGTGGTTACGCGCCTTGGTCACGTGTTCGGAATCTGTTGTAAACAACTATATACCCAATGATCCTCATAAATGGAATAAACAGTGGTACCCCTATTACAAAAATAACTATGATAATTTTCTGGTAGCGCCTGGGGAAAATGAGACAATTAATTATTATCAGGGCGAAACGGAAGAGTGGAAACTGGTGGTTCACTCAGTTCCTGAATCTTCCGCTTTGATGCTGTTCGGGTTGGGTATAGCTGGATTGACTGTTGCACGTCGTCGCAGCAAATAAGCGTTGTGTTTAGTAACGCTGCTTAAGTATTTGTTTCAATCGTTTTAAATTTCAAGCGTTTTAAACAAAGTGTTCCAGGTTGCGAGGCGTACCGTGTACGTGCGTAACCTGGACGATTCTGCGCTATCTCTGAAAAATTATCTGACTCTGACGAATTATTTCTGTCAGACATCTTCATGTCCTCACTGCCATTTCCTTTTCTCACAGTATCTTCTTTTTTTACAGTTAAACCATGTCATCTTTTACCGTGTCGCATTGAGCAACTGTTGGGTATACGCGTGCTGTGGATCAGCGAATACGCGCTGGATTGGGCCTGATTCCACCACCTTACCCGCGTGCATGACAATCACATCGTGACTGATGGCGCGAATAACGCTGAGATCGTGACTGATAAATAAATAAGACAAATCGTGTCGGTCTTGTAAGTCTTTCAATAACTGAATAATCTGCACTTGTATGCTGCGATCCAGCGCCGAGGTGGGCTCATCGAGTATGATGATTTTCGGTTTTAAAATCAGTGCGCGGGCGATAGCGATGCGCTGGCGTTGACCGCCAGAGAATTCGTGGGGGTATCGAAATCGCGTGGCGGGATCGAGGTCCACTTCTTTTAGTGCTTCAACAACCCGCTGATCAATGGTCTCCGTGCTTAATTGGGGTTGGTGTATGGTGAGCCCTTCAGCAATAATTTGTCGGATGGACAGGCGCGGACTCAGGCTGGCGAACGGATCTTGAAATACCATTTGTAATTCAGCTCGCAGGGGACGCATCTTGTTGTTGTTCAATGCCGAGAGATGATGGGTTTTATACGTGATCTGTCCGGTGCTTTTGATTAAACGCAACAGCGCCAGCGCTAAGGTGGATTTGCCACTGCCACTTTCACCCACAATACCAATGGTTTGTCGAGGAACCAGTGTGAACGAAATGCCGTCCACGGCGCGCACGTGATCGTAGACGCGTCGAAAAATGCCTTTGTACAGTGGAAACCACACTTTGACGTCTTGTACCGTGAGCAAAGCTGGGGTCGATGGATCGGTGAGGGGAATGGGCTCACCACTGGGTTCGGCAGCCAACAGTGCCTGCGTGTAGGGTTGCTGTGGGTTTGAAAACAGACTTTGGGTGTCCGCCGTTTCCACCAGAACGCCTTTTTCCATAACCGCTACGCGATCGGCAAAGCGTTTCACGAGGTTTAAATCGTGAGTGATGAGCAAGATGCTCATCGCGCTGTGACGTTGTAAGGCGTGCAGCAGATCGAGAATTTCCGCTTGTAAGGTCACATCCAAGGCGGTTGTGGGTTCGTCAGCGATCAACAAGGAAGGTTGATTGGCGATGGCCATCGCAATCATCGCACGTTGTCGTTGTCCGCCCGATAGTTCGTTGGGGTAGGTGTTTAATAAGCGGTCTGGATTAGGGAGTTTAACACGCGCCAGCAGTTCTACCGTGCGCGTTTTGGCTTCTTGGCGCGATAAGCCTTGATGCAGCATCAGCACTTCACCGATTTGTTTTTCTAAGGTGTGCAATGGATTCAGCGCCACCATGGGTTCTTGAAAAATCATACTGATTCGGTTGCCGCGCAGTTTGCGCAAGGTTTCTGGCTCAGCGTTGATGAGTTCGGTGTTTTCAAATTGAATGCTGCCGCTCGGGTGTTTGGCCTGTGGGTAAGGCAATAATTGCAGAATGGAAAACGCAGTGACTGATTTACCGGAACCGCTTTCGCCCACTAAGGCCAGTATTTCACCTTTGTTGATGGTGAGACTAATGCCTTTGACGACTTCTTCTTCATTGCCATCGTGCTCGAAACTGACGCGCAGATCTTGCAGGTGCAGCAGCGGTTCTGAGCTGAGGCTTGAGGGGCTTGGCGTTTTTTCCTCGACGATCATGGGCGCTGTGTCTCGTAAATTTGTTAGCGTTTTAAAAGGCGTGGGTCGAAGGCGTCTCGAACCGCTTCCCCGATGAAAATCAACAAACTGAGTAAAATAGCTAAACTGAAAAACGCCGAAAAACCCAACCAGGGAGCGTGTAAATTCGCTTTGCCTTGCGCGAGTAACTCGCCCAGCGATGGGGAGCCAGCGGGTAAACCAAAACCAAGAAAATCCAATGAGGTGAGGGTAGTGATCGCGCCATTGAGCAAAAAAGGCATAAACGTGACGGTGGACACCATGGCGTTCGGCAAAATGTGACGAAACATCAGAAGCCGGTCAGAGGCACCCAAGGCACGGGCAGCGCGTACGTATTCCAAATTGCGACCCCGTAGGAATTCAGCACGCACCACGTCCACCAGACTGGTCCAACTGAACAGCAGCATGATGCCGAGTAACCACCAAAAACTGGGGTTCACGAAGTTCGACAGAATAATCAACATAAACAAAACGGGTAGACTGTTCCAAATTTCCAAGAAACGCTGCAAGAACAAATCCAAGCGTCCGCCGTAAAAGCCTTGTATCGCACCAATAAACACACCGACGAGGCTGCTGATAATGGTTAAAATCAAACCGAACAGTATGGAGATGCGAAAACCGTAAATCACGCGGGCCAACACATCACGGCCTTGATCGTCCGTACCTAGCCAATTTTCCGCTGTGGGCGGTGACGGCGCGGGGACATTCAGTTTGTAGTGAATGGTGTCGTATTGGTATGGGATTAAGGGCCACAGCATCCAGCCCTTGGCTTCGATTAACGAGCTGACGTACTCATCGCGGTAATCCGCTTCGGTTTCAAATTCACCGCCAAATGCGGTCTCGGGATACGTGATGAGAAACGGTAAGTACACCTCATTGTTGAAGTACACGAATAAGGGTTTGTCATTCGCCACCAATTCGGCCATGCCAGTGATCACAAACAAAATGCTGAATAACCACAAGGAATAGTAGCCACGCTTGTTGTTTTTAAACTGCCGCCATTGGCGTTGGTGGTATGGGTTGGGTGTGCTTGCTTTGAGTTTTCGGCGCTGAAAAATCACGATTACACCTCCCTGGATTCGAAGTCGATGCGTGGATCAACCAAAATGTAAGCGATGTCGCCGAGCAACTTGAGCAGCAGACCGAGCAAGGTAAAAATGTACAAAGTGGCAAACACCACCGGGTAATCCCGATTGGTCACCGATTCAAAACCCAATAAGCCCAGCCCGTCCAGTGAAAAAATAAATTCGATGAGCACCGAGCCGGTAAAAAACAAACCGATGAATGCAGCGGGAAAACCCGCAATGATGATGAGCATGGCATTGCGAAACACGTGCCCGTAAAGAATACGGTTTTCGGTAAGTCCTTTGGCGCGCGCTGTGGTGACGTATTGTTTGTTGACCTCATCCAAAAACGAATTTTTGGTCAGCAGCGTGAGGGTGGCGAATCCGCCAATGGTGTTTGCCAGGACAGGCAAGGTGATGTGCCACAGGTAGTCGCCGATTTTGCCGAGCGTGCTGAGTTGATCAAAATTATCCGAGGTCAGACCGCGCAGGGGAAACCAATTAAAATACGAGCCGCCGGCAAACACAATCGCTAAAATAATGGCAAACAAAAACGATGGAATGGCGTAACCAATGATGATGGCCGCGCTGGTCCACATGTCAAACTTGCTGCCGTGTCGGGTGGCTTTCAATATGCCGAGTGGAATGGAGATCAGATAAATGAGCAAGGTGCTCCACAGACCTAAGGTGATGGAAACGGGCATTTTTTCAATAATTAAGTCAATCACGGAGCGATCGCGATAGTAGCTGTCTCCAAAATCAAAACGTAAATAGTTGGACATCATCATGATAAACCGCTCCAGTGGCGGTTTGTCAAAACCGTACAGCTTTTCGATGCGCTCGATGATTTCAGGCGGTAAGCCACGTCCACCACGGTATTGACTGTTGGTGTTGACGTTGGCGGCGCTGGGGTTCTGCGAGCCGCTGTCACTCGTTTGGGTGCCACCAATTTGCGAAGCGGCTGAGGTATCGAGCCCTTGGAGTTGAGCGATCATGCGTTCAACCGGTCCACCGGGTGCGGTTTGAATAATAGCAAAATTGATGACCATGATGCCAAAAAGCGTCGGGATCATCAAAAGTAAACGACGAAAAATATACGCGGACATGGTGTCTGAAAGTCCTTTGAGTCAGCGAATCGATGACAGGTGCGATGTGCGAGCCCGCCGCATCAGCACGAAGCGCTAGGGTGCGGTGCTGTTGGGTTTTTGCCACCAGCTCCACAAGTCAAAACCGTATTTAGGCGTTGTTTTGGGGTGCTGAAGGTGTTCCCAGTAGGCAATACGATGGTGGCTGACGTGCCAGTTGGGAATCACCAAATGCTGCCATTGCAGTACCCGATCCAGCGCCCGACAGTGATTGATCAAATCTTCTCGTGTGGTGGCGCGAATGAGTTCCTCGACCAAACGGTCCACAGCGGGATCTTTTAGGCCAATTAAATTGCGGCTGCCGGGTTTATCTGCCGCCGCGCTCGTCCACAAGTCGCGCTGTTCGTTCCCCGGTGAGAGCGACTGTCCAATGCTGTAAACAAACATGTCAAAATCAAAGTTTCGCAGCCGTTCGGTGTATTGCGTGACGTCCACGGTGCGCACGGTGACGCCAATCCCCATGACGGAAAGATTTTTCTTAAAGGGCAGTACAATGCGCTCAAAACCACCGCCTTGGTACAGCATAAATTCAAAGGTGACGGGTTGTCCGGCGGGCGTCAACAATTGACCGTCTTGAATGGTGTAACCCGCTTTTTTGAGCAGCCCGATGCCGTGACGCAATTGCTGACGCGATCGACCTTCTCCGTGGGTTTTCGGAGGCTCGTACGCCGTGGTGAATACTTCAGGAGGGAGTTGATCTTTTAATGGATCCAGGATGGCTCGTTCTGCTGGACTGGGGAGCCCCGTAGCGGCGAGTTCGGTGTTTTGAAAATAGCTGCGCGTTCGGGTGTATTGACCGTAGAACAGGCTTTTATTGCTCCACTCAAAATCGAAGGCGTAGGCCATGGCCTGACGCAGTACGGGGTCTTGAAAAAGCGGTTTACGCAAATTAAACGCAAAACCTTGCATGCCGACCGGAATGTCGTGCTCAAGGTTTTCGATGCGGATCTTACCTGCATCAAACGGTTTTCCTGTATATTGCGTGGCCCACATCTTGGAGTTATTTTCCGATCGGTAGTGAAATGTCCCGGCTTTGAAGGCTTCCAATGCGATCGTGGGTTCCAGAAAATACTCGTAGATGATCGTATCAAAATTGTAACGCCCCCGATTAACGGGCAGGTCTTTTCCCCAGTAATTTGGATTCCGCTTGTAGACGATGCGGCGTCCCGGTTCAAAACTGTCGATCTGGTATGGGCCATTGCCGACGGGAATGTTTAAACCTTGTTCTTCAAAATGGGCGTCGGTCCAGTATTTTTTGGATAATATGGGCAATTGCCCAAGTATTAAAGGTAATTCTCGGTTGTCGCCGGGTTTGAAAGTAAACGTGACTTTCTGCGCTTGTGGCGTGCTGACGCTGGCCACACCGGCATAATAGTGCTGATAACTGGGGTGACCGGAGGCGATGAGCGTATTGAAGGAATAGACAACGTCCTCAGCGGTGATGGGGCTGCCATCGTCAAATCGGGCCTCGGGTCGAAGGTAAAAACTGACGCCGCTGCGGTCAGGCGCTATTTCGATTTTTTCGGCGATGAGGCCGTACATGGAAAAGGCCTCGTCATCACTTTGTATCATGAGCGTTTGATAGATAAAACTGTTGAGACCGGCAGCGGGAACACCCGTGGGTATAAAGGGGTTGAAGCCATCGAAGGTGCCCAGTGCGCCCAGTTTCAAAATGCCGCCTTTCGGGGCATTGGGATTGACGTAGTCAAAGTGGGTGAAGTCGGGTCCGTATTTGGGTTCGCCATGCATGGCTACACCCGGTACGGCTTTGGCCAATTTGGATAAGGCTGATTTGGATGGGTCCGCTGTTGCTTTGGTGTTGAACAGAGCTAAAGCGGGTAAAATCAACGCGATGCCGAAGGTGAGAAGATAGTGCTTCATGAGGCAAGTCATCCTGTTAGCGTTTTCCAGTTGTAGGTCGTGCGGGCCTTGACGCTTCCCGCCACCAAGTCTGTGTTCCCAATATGTAATCAGGTCGCTGTTTGGGTTGTCCGAATTTATTCCACCACGCTAAGCGATGAAAATGGATGTACCAGTGTGGGATGGTGTAGTGTTCCCAGAGCAGTACGCGATCGAGCGCTTGCATGCTGTCTTTGACTGCTTCAAAACTGACTAAATTTTTAACGCGAACAGTGAGCGCGTCCACCGCTGGGTTTTTGATGCCCGCCAGGTTACGGCTGCCCGGAACATCCGCTTGATCTGAGTGAAAATAGAGGTAAGGCAAATCTCCCGGGGCCAAGTTTTGGCCGAGCACATGAATGGTCATGTCAAAATCAAACTTATCCAAACGTTCTTTGTATTGTGTCGCATCGACTAAGCGTACGTTCATGTCAATGCCGATTAGTTCTAAGTTCTTTTTAAAGGGTAGGATAACGCGCTCCAGTGAAGACGCTTTCTGGTTGACCAGTTCGAAGCGGAAAGGTTCACCACTTTGTTGTGAAACGAGCCGATTGTTGTGAATGACATATCCGGCGGATTTCAGCAAGGCGAGTGCTTTGTGCCGTTGTTGTCGTAAGCGACCACTGCCGTCTGTGACGGGGAGTGCAAAGGCTTTTTGAAGCGTATGGGGTGGTAAGATGTCGACGAATGGTTTCAACAGTGCGATTTGTGCCGTATTGGGTATACCGGTAGCGGCGAAAGGACTGTTTGGAAAAAAGGTATTGGAGCGTTGGTAGGCATTGTTAAACAGGGTGCGATTGCTCCACTCAAAATCAAACAGTAATCCAATGGCTTCTCGGACGCGGCGATCCTGAAAAACAATTTTTGGAAATATACTCGAGGTGCACGTCGTACTCACCCGCCTTAAAGGCTTCAAAGGCCACCAGACTGTCTCGATAAAAGTCAATGGTGACTTCGTCAAAATTGTATAACCCACGGTTGAGCCACAGGTCACGCGCCCAATAGTCTTTCACGCGTTCCAATATCAGTTGGCGACCGGGTTGTGCGGATTTAACGCGATAGGGTCCGTTACCCAGCAGGGGCGTGAGTCCTGATTTTTCAAATTCATCAACCTGAATGGCGTGGGCCGGTAAAATCGGCATACTCCCAACGCGTAAAATGGCTGGGCGCTGTCCGATTTCGGTGAAATAGAATTTCACCCGTTGTGGCGTGATGATTTCGGCTCGGTCGACGCTGTGCAGTGGAATAGCGTAGCTGGGATGACCGTGTTCTTTGAGCAGCGACAAAGAAAAAACGACGTCCTCGGCGGTAATGGGGTGGCCATCGTGGAAGCGGGCTTCGGGACGTAGATCAAACTGAACCCAACTGAGATCGTCGGGGTAAGACAAACGCTCAGCAATCAATCCATAGGCGCTTTGTGGTTCATCACCGGAAGTGCGGTTGCTACTGGTGCCAGCTAGCAAGGTGTCGTGCAACTGCCCAAAACCGTATACGTACAAGCCAGGAGCATCTTTCCATGGACTCAGGCCGCGGAGTACATACGGATTTAAACTGTCGAAGGTGCCCGTTGCCATCAAGCGCAGGTTACCGCCTTTGGGCGCTTCAGGGTTGGCGTAATCGAGATGCGTAGCGTGAACGGGGTATTTTAAGTTGCCATACAGGGAAAAACCGTGTGAGGTGGTGATGTGCTGTTTGAACTCCGCGCCATGAGCCTGTGCGATGGTGATGGGGAGGATGGTGGTAGATAGAATGAAAGAGAGAATAAGAAAAGTCGTGACACTGCTCAGCGCTATACCGATGCTCAAGCGGAGCCGGGTAAAAATAGAAACGGAAAACAAACGCTGTGTGAACACTGAAACTCCTGCACGATTTTCGATGAATCTCGTGGCTTCCCTGGAGATGCTTAGGCTGCAAAGTCTACCGACCCAGCCCTAAGGGGGCGACGAGCTGCTTTGAATGGCGTCGCTATAGTATTGTTGATTTGATGCTGATTTAAAAGCACTGTCTTGCCGGATCGAGCTGGGGCCTGAGTGGGGTGTAGAGCGAAATTTAGCGCGTTGCGGTTTCGCGTACATCCACATAGAGAACCAGTTGTTGACCTGGGTGGAGTATGTGAGATTGTTCCAAATCATTCCAACGAGAAATATCATGTGTACTCACCTTGAATTTATCCGCGATACGGAACAAGGAGTCGCCGCTGCGTACACGGTAATGTACTTTTCGTGTCGTATTGCTTGGCCCTAAGTCGGTGTTGGGCATATCGATGGACGCCGATGCGCGAGGGGACTTCACGACGATCTGTTGTCCAATTTTCAGTGGATCATGGGTAGAAAGGTGATTGGTTTTGGCCAGTGCATCCACGGTGGTGTTGAATTTTTTGGCGATACCCCAGAGTGTGTCACCATGCTCAACACGATGAGTGAGTACTGAAACGGGGGCGTGTTCAGAGCCTGAGCGGCTGGCGCTGCGCTTTCTGACGACTTTCGGTTTTTCGGGAATCAACAGTGACATACCCACTTTAATGCGATCATCGCGTATGTGATTCACACTGCGCAGTTGTTTAGGGCTTGTATTAAAATGTTGGGCGATGTTTATTAAGTTGTCGCCATATTTTACGGTGTAGCGATGCCAAGTAATGCGCTGACTGGGCGGTATATTGGCAATAGCGGTGCGCAATTTTTCAGCTTTCTCGACGGGAACGGCAATTCGGTGTGGACCTTCAGGATCGGAGGTCCAACGATTTAAACCGGGATTTAAGCGATACAGATCTTCCAGCGACACCCCACTGAGTTCACTCACTTTGGCCAGATCCAGTTGCCCGGATGTGTCAACGATCGCAAAGTGTGGTCGGTTTGAAATGGGCAAAGGGGCAATTTGAAATTGCGCTGGGTCTTGTACAATTTGTGCAATGGCGATCAATTTTGGCACATATTGCTCAGTCTCTTTTCTGAGTTTCAGTGACCAGTAGTCCGTGGGTTTTCCACGTTGTTGATTGAGTTTTATGGCGCGCTGAACGGTACCACCGCCCGCGTTATACGCTGCTAATGCTAATTCCCAATCCCCCTCGAATCGGTTATTGAGTCGTTCGAGATAGGTGATGGCTGCTTCGGTCGAGGCGATGATGTCTCGGCGCCCGTCGTACCACCAATTCTGTTTTAATCCAAAACTGGCGCCGGTATCGGGAATAAACTGCCACAAACCCGCTGCACCACTGCGCGAATACGCAAAGGGATCATACGCACTTTCCACAATAGGCAGCAGGGCCAGTTCCAAGGGTAAGTCACGTTTTTTCAGTTCACTCACAATGTGATAGAGGTAGGGTCGAGAGCGTTCAAAAACCTGTAAGAGGTAATCGCTGTGTGTGATGTACCACGAGCGTTCTTGCTGTACTCGTTTGTCATTGACCTTCAAATCCAGGCGAAAACCAGCTCGGATTTGATCCCAGATATTGTTAAAAGTATTGTTTAGGGTATCTTCGGGTTGAGCGTTGAAAGCGGAAGGCCTAGCACTGACATTGAACCCATCGCTGGAACCACTGAGTGGTGTGGGGGCCTTGTTTATTTGCGGGGCAGGGGGAAAACCATCGAACAAAGCGCCATAAGCCGGTTGTACTGAGTTAGGCTGGGCTATTGGTTGGCGTGGGGGAGGCGATTGCAGCGCGTTGGGCTGTTGATAGCCGGATTGTTGGGGGTAACCCTGTTGTTGAGGGTAGCCCGGTTGTTGGGGGTAGCCTGGTTGTTGGGGGTAACCCGGTTGTTGGGGGTAACCCGGTTGTTGAGGGTAGCCCGATTGTTGAGGGTAGCCCGATTGTTGAGGGTAACCCGGTTGTTGGGGGTAGCCCGGTTGAGGGTAATTGATAGGCAGTGTATTGCTTGAGGGAGGACGATTTGTGCTGCTTTGTGGCATAAAAGCGGTACACGCACAGGTGGCGACCACGCTCATTCCGATTATGATCAGTTTCAGTGATGCAGACAGCCTAGACTGCTGTTTTATGACATGATGTTTTACGACATGCTCTCGTTTCACGGCGATGTAATTGCTCCGTTTTTGGCTAAATTCGACTGCGGCTAAGTCCGACTACAGCGGTGCGCGATATGGTGTGTGACGTATGAGATATGATGTGTTTTTATCGTTTATCGTCAACCGATTTATCATCATAAAGTATTCAACTATAAGTATTGCTAATAATCAACGCTAATATAACCAGCGGCAATTAGCAAACAAAACGCGAAACACAGTAACCGAAAGCGATCAAAAATTGAATCTCTGTTAACAATAATTTGTTGACCTCATTTGGACGCGTTCCAGCGGGAGTGTATGGGTTGACGGAATGAGGTGCAACGCCGCTGGTCGTGTTTTCCGTTTGAACAAGCCGTCAACTCAGCCAGTCAATATAGCGTCAAAAGACAGTAAGTATTTGGTTTTGTATGATTTTTGTTAGTCTGTTGTGGGCGCGGGGACAAATACGTCTTTCCATTTTCGCAGTATCATAAAAACGCTGGCCGGGTCATCGCCGTAGTCAGGCATACGAGCTGTGGCGGCTGCAATTACCTCGGGTTGATCGCAACGGAGAAAGGGGTTGGTGTTGAGTTCGTCTTGAAGGCGACTGGGCACCGTGGGTTCGCCACGATCGCGTGCCGCTTGTGTATTCAGTAAGCGGTGTTGCAACATAGGATTACCCGGCTCTACGGCGACGGCGAACCGTAGATTGGAGACGGTGTATTCGTGTGCACAGTAAATACGGGTTTCGGGGTCGAGCTGTTTGATTTTTTCTAATGACTCAAAAAGTTGATCGGCTGTGCCACCCAATAAACGACCACAGCCGCCTGCAAAGAGCGTGTCTCCACAAAACAGTGCCGGGTGTTCAAGACCCGTTTTAAAGTAATAAGCAATGTGTCCTTTGGTGTGGCCGGGTACAAACATCTCTTCACTTTCTCTTTTTTTGCCAGCCAGTTTCAATCGTTGACGGTGCTGGAAGGTGCGGGTCTGATGGGGAATGTGATCGATTTCAGGACCGTAAACGGAGACGTTATACTGATCCACCAATTCGGCGATCCCTCCGACGTGATCAAAGTGATGGTGTGTGGTCAAGATGCCTTTCAGCTGCATCTTGTTGTATTCCAGTGTCTCCAAAATGACTGTAGCATCGCCTGGATCAACAACGTAAGCAAAACGCTTACCACTTCTAGGATCGGGTTCGGCTGTTGACAATACCCATAAGTAATTGTCGTCAAAAGCGGGTACAGCATAAATATCGATGGTACTCATGCGCAACAGGATTCCTAGGAGGTAAAAATGTCAAAAAAGTCGACCGGAATATACGGGATTCTGAGTACTGGGTCGCTGAGCACTTGGCTCGTAAGTACTTAGCTCGCAAGTACTTAGCTCGCAAGAACTTAGCTCGCAAGTACTTGGTCTCTGCGTACAGGGTACTCAGTGTACAATATAATAAGGATAGATGCTGTATGGCGGGTGAATGCCTTAATCGCTGTTTTTATTACCGCTGTGGGCCGTTTTCCTGTGTACAGGCGTACCGATGGCGCTGTTCACTGAGTCCAGCGAACAGTCAAGCGGGTTTGAGTCAGTAAGCGCATGCTGGAACTCAGAAGAAAAGCGCGGTATGTTCAACGTTATGCTTAACGTTATGCTTAACGTTATGTTCAAAGTAAAGCCGTGATTTGATTAGAGCAGGAAGTGAAAGCATGAATTGTTGAAAGCATGAAGCGAATATAAGACATAATAGTGTAAGAAGCAGGACCTCGCGGGAGGTGTTCGATGCGTATCCAAAAGTTATTGCCCCTCGGCACTCGATCCACTGAGGCGTTACAGTGCGGTTTGCAAAACTGGTTTTCATCTCCCGCCGGGCAATCTGTGATGATGGCTGAGGTCGATGTGTTGCGAGCCGTAGTGCCACGTTTTTTTGGATATTATTGTGTGTATGCGGGACCTATCGAGCTGTCCGGCGTGTTGTCTGAATGCACAATAAAGCGTCACTTTCGAGTGGTGACGGGCATGGGTGATGTGGCGCAGACGGCGTCCACATCGGAATCTCGGGTATCCCATGCACGTCATGCGCATGTGGAGTCGACCTCGTCGACCTCGTCTTTGTGTATTGGTAAGATGGATGCGTTGCCTTTTGATTCAAACAGTGTGGATGCGATGTTATTGCATCATTGTTTGGATACGGAAATGAATCCTCACAGTGTGCTGCGAGAGGCGTGTCGCGTCTTGATGCCGGGTGGCAGCATTGTTATTGCGGGATTTAATCCATGGAGTTTATGGGGATTATGGCGCGTGATAACCTTACAAGCTGGGTTTGCGCGCACACCCGCTCCCTGGGGTTGTCGATTTGTTAGTCCGTATCGTTTGTCGGATTGGCTTAATTTGTTAGATTTTGAAGTTGAAGGGTATGAGACCCGCGTCCGATGGCCAACGGTGTATACAGCGCGTGATACCAAGGATCGTGATCCCTGCGCCGCTCGCTTGGGTAATGCGGCGCGCTTTCAGTCGCTTTCTGATCGGTATTTGCGACATTTTGGTACTGTTTACATCATGGTTGCGAAAAAACGTGAAGCGTGCATGACGCCGCTTCGAACGTTTAGGCAACAATCTACTGGATCGTTTCGCCCCGTCGTTGCTGCTCACGTACGAGAGCCCACGGCGGTGTCCACTACCGTCAGCTCCTTGGTGGAAGCACGGCGTAAGCGCGATGATGATCCGGCGTAACTACGTTTTTAACCGCGTTTTTAACCGCGTTCTAATACAGCGTTCTTAATTAGCATTACAGCATTGCCGTACAGTGTTGCTGTACAGTGTTGCAGTACTTCTGAGCCCGAGGGGAACAATTGAATGAGTAGTAATCGAGTGGAAATTTTTACGGATGGAGCGTGTCGCGGTAATCCGGGGCCGGGTGGTTGGGGGGCTTTGTTGAAAAGCGGGGACCAGGTGCGAGAGTTGAAAGGCGGGGAAGCCAACACCACTAATAACCGTATGGAATTGCAAGCAGCGATAGAAGGGCTGGCGGTTTTAAAGCAATCGAGTCAAGTTGATTTAACCACCGATTCACAATATGTGCGTAAGGGCATTACCGAGTGGATTCAGAAATGGCGTCAAAATGGTTGGAAAACAGCGGGCGGATCAGCGGTAAAGAATCGAGATTTATGGCAAAAATTGGATACCTTACAATCGGAGCACGAGGTGGCGTGGCATTGGGTGAAAGGACACAGCGGACACCCTGAGAATGAACGCGTTGACGCATTAGCGAATGCAGCCATTGACGAGTTGATGGCGCGTTAATGATCATTGATGAGAGATCAAGGAATAAGCGAAAAAATGAGCCGAATTGAGGAGCAGCAAGCTGCTCGTACACACCGCCAGGTGGTGTTGGATACGGAAACCACGGGTATGGATCCCGCAGCGGGTCACCGAATTATTGAAATTGGTTGTGTGGAAATGGTGGGGCGTCGTTTAACGCAGCAACATTATCACGTGTACATCAACCCAGATCGCCAGGTGGATGAGGGTGCGATTCAAGTGCACGGCATTACCAATGAATATTTGGCGGATAAACCACGTTTTGCGGACATCGCGCAAGCGTTTATGACTTTTGTGGCGGGCGCTGAATTGATTATTCATAACGCTGCGTTTGACGTTGGTTTTATTAATCATGAGTTGCAACGTTTAGCCCAAGCCGGAGGGGAGGATTTCGGAACGCTGGAACAGCACTGTACCGTGCTGGATACCTTAAAATTGGCCCGCGAGAAGCACCCCGGACAACGCAATTCTTTGGATGCCTTGTGCCGTCGATACGAAGTGGATAATACGCAGCGTACGCTGCACGGCGCTTTGCTCGATAGTGAAATTCTAGCCGAAGTGTATTTGGCCATGTCTGGTGGCTAATTGTGCTTGGTTTTTGGTTATGTGTATGAGCGTGTTGATAAATCGGCTTCGGGGTTCGATCGTTCG
>JARRRL010000118.1:0-17205 GCA_037380725.1 Gammaproteobacteria bacterium
CAATACCATTTTCACTCACCTCAGGGCGCAGGCTCAAGATAAACTGTGCAAAAACGGTCGATTGGAACAACTTGTGATTATTGGGACTGGCAAAGACAACAGTACCTCCGCACCGTGCCCACAAGTCAATGAATTGCTGTCTACTCTGAGAGAATGCGGTGCAAAACATATCCTATTGAAACTGATCGAAATTGATCAAATCGGACACCAACACGCAAAAAAAGTCATCGATGACAATGCTTTATCTGATGTTCGCTTAGATCCCGCTTCTCAATCCACACGGGATATCACTAACGCGCAAGATCGGCACCTGGCCTTAGGAAAAGAAAATCAATTCGTCGTCATGACCCAAGTTTTGCATCACGCCACTCGCTGCTATTCATTAAAAAAGATGAACGAAGATCAAAAATCATTAATTCGAAACATCATGCAAGACATTTTTCATTCTCTGTCCCACACCGCCGTCGTGTACCTAGATGCTTTCTCCTATTTGCTTTTAAAAAAAGCGTTCGGTAGTGAAGAAAAAGTGAAAGAATCCATGTCCCCACACCCTGAATCCGTGCTGATTGAAACGCTGAAACCACAACAGAAAGCGCCCTTAACGGCTATTATGAAACATTCAAACTGTTAAACGCTCAGACGCATCACGAATCCAACTCAAGCCAGCGCTCCATTTTTTCATCCAGTAAAGATTCCTTTGCAGCAAGCTTTTGCAAGGTATCGCTGACCACATCATGCGATTGCTGGTAAAAATCACTAGCGGCGATCTCATGTTGCAACCGTTCAATGTCTGATTCTAGAGA
The DNA here is from genome assembly GCA_037380725.1 of Gammaproteobacteria bacterium. Taxonomy (GTDB): domain Bacteria; phylum Pseudomonadota; class Gammaproteobacteria; order Pseudomonadales; family JANQJO01; genus JARRRL01. The sequence goes on from JARRRL010000118.1 coordinate 804, forward strand.
TTGGATCTCTCCTGGCAACAGACTCAACTCACGTTGCTCCTTATAACTGAGCTTGGGTCGCGTCGACGCACGCGATCCACGCTCAGGAAGCGATGGCGTTTCATCTGATTTTTTACTTGATTCGGCATCGGCACTCGCTTTAGGGCGATCCACAACAGCCAAACTCCCCCCTTGGCGTAGCCAATCTGAATACCCCCCCACGTAGGTGGCAACCACACCATTTCCCTCAAACACCAAAGTGCTGGTTACCACATTATCCAAAAACTGACGATCGTGACTCACCAGCAGCAAGGTGCCGCTGTACGCCATCAATTGCTCCTCCAGCACCTCCAACATTTCCACGTCCAAATCGTTGGTGGGTTCATCCAGTATCATGAGATTAGACGGTCGCGCAAACAATTTGGCCAACAGCACCCGATTGCGCTCCCCGCCCGACAAGGCGCCCACTGGCGTGGTGGCGCGCTCCGGTGAAAACAAGAAATTTTTCAAGTACCCAATCACATGTCGATCTTTCCCGTTCACCGAAATGTAGTCTTTGCCCTGACCCACGTTGTACGCCACACTCTTAGTCAAATCCAATTCTCGACGCGTTTGATCAAAATAAGCAATCTGTAAATTCTCACCCAATTTCACGGAACCGGCGTTCGGTTCCAGCTCGCCCAGCAAAATACGCAACAAGGTGCTTTTGCCCAAACCGTTATTGCCGATTAAGCCCACGCGATCACCGCGCATGATTTTAATCGAAAAATTATTCACCAAAACTTCGCCTTGATACCCATGACAAACGCCGCGCGCCTCAATGACCTTTCGCGCAGATTGTTCGGCGTTTTGCACCGCGATGCGCGCGCGGCCCTGTGGTTTTATGCGCGCCTCAGCCTCATCACGCAAGGACTCTAAGGCCCGCACACGCCCCATATTACGCGTACAACGCGCTTTCACGCCACGCCGAATCCACGCCTCTTCTTCGGCCAGTTTTTTATCAAACACGGCATTTTGCTCTCGCTCGGTGGCCAACAGCTCTGATTTCATGTCTACATATCGATCGTAATTTCCCGGAAAGCTGCGCAAACTGCCTCGATCAATTTCCAAAATTCGGGTCGCCACATTTTGTAAAAAATAACGATCGTGCGTCACAAAAACAATCGCACCGGGGTAAGCGCGAATGGTGTGCTCCAACCATTCAATGGTGGCAATATCCAAATGGTTAGTGGGTTCATCCAACAACAACACATCCGGCTGCGCCACCAGCGCTTTTCCCAATAAAACGCGTCGACGCCAGCCACCAGACAGCTCCGATAAAGTGCGCCCGCGCGGTAACCCCAATTGCGTGATGATCGTATCCACACGTTGCTCAATGTGCCAGCCACCGTGCGCTTCAATATCGCGTTGCAATGTCGCCAACTTGGCTTGCATTTCTTCGGTTTGTTCCGCTTGAGTACACTGCTCAAACTGCTGAATCAGCGCTTCAATATCCGCCAAACCTTCCGTAACCACTGCCTCAACACGCCGTTCCACATTCGTGGGCAATTCCTGCTGTAATTTGGCCACACGCAGTTGGTCACGAAACCGAATTTCACCCGCATCAACGGCTTGCTCACCCGTCATGATCTTCATCAACGTGGATTTACCCGCGCCATTACGTCCCACCAGCGCCACACGTTCTTTGGGTTCGAGCACCCAATTCGCTTCACGTAAAATACATTGATCCGCAAAATCCAGACTCACATCATCAAACTGAACAAGCATAATTTTAAAACCCTATAAACTCAAAATACACTACTGAATAAACAGTACGCGTTTAAAACATTAGCATTTAAAACAAGATGTACTTAAAACAAGATGTATTTAAAACAAGACACATTTAAAAAATGCTGTTTACACTTCATTTTCCCACAACCGACCGTAAAGTTTCCGCTACACGATCGGGTGATACTGCCGCCATACACGCACACATTTTATCAGTCTGACGACACGCCGTGCACAGCGCATCACCCGCCGTTAACGCCATGGCCTGTGGACCCAACGGTCCCCACCGTCCTGCGTGCATAGGTCGCAGCGGAGGATAAATCCCCAAAGCCACTTTCCCCAATGCCGCCGCCACATGTAGCGGCCCCGTACTAGCCGCCACCAAGGCATCCGCCGCCTGAATAAAACCCAAAAGCTGTTCGAGACTCAAACAACCGGTCATATCCAGAGCACCTCGTTCGAAAACGGGTGCAAAGTCACGACGAAAACCTACGCCTTCCGCCTCCGTTCCCGTAACATAAACCTGTGCGCCTTCAGCCAGCAATCGCTCCACCAACTCCACAAAATGAGTGATGGGCCAATTGCGCGCGCTGCCACGAGAACCCGGATGCACAATCACACGCCGATCGCGCATCGAGTACCGGTCCCCTGAGTCCGCGGGGATAGACAAAGAGGTGGGCAAGGTGTTCGCGTGTGATAAACCCTCTGGCCAGTACGCGGACACGGACAAACCATAGTACTGAGCCAATTCCTGCAGCGCGGGCGGCTCATTGTGCTCATCCGATACGAGCAAGCCCAAGCGCTGTGCCAACTGTACGTTCAATTGCGCTTCATGCCACGCGGTACGACTGCGCCCCATCATGGTCAATCGATTACAATACCGCACATGGTACCATCGATGCGCTGTCCCCAAACGTCGCGCAATCCCAACCCGATCACACAACTTGGCAACCGCTCGATGTGGAAAAACGTGTAGGACCGCATCGCAGTTGAGCGCCGCTACGGTTCGAATTTGTTCAGCTTCGGGCAATTGTTCCAGTTCATCAAAATCCACGATCGCGTCCACGTGCACGCACGCCTCCAAGACCGCCCGCGTATAGCCTCTACCTAAGAACGTCACCCGCATCTGTGGATGCGCTTGCTTCAATAAACCCAGCAGCGGGAGTGTCAACACCACATCACCAATGGCGTCCACACGACTGATCAACAGATGCTGGGGAGAACAGTGTCTTGAGAACATCGGTTTTGACAACATGAGTTTTGGCAACATGTGCTCGCCTCGAAAAAAATTGGAGAAGCCATCCAGACAGGAGAGGCAAACGTCTTATTCAACACACGCGTTTTTTATCATCACTCGGTGTTTTTTTCATTTTCCGTATCGCGATACAAATACGCCAATTTAACGTATTTGTAATACGCCGATTCCGCACTGGATAGCGCCACAATAACCCCCAAGCCACCATCCAAAAAACCACGCTTAAACACAAAAGAACGTAAAAACGCCGCCAACCCTTTGTATAAGCCGCGGAACACCCCCCCTTTCACGCCACGCTGTTTGAGTTTCTCTGCTCCCAGGGTCGTGTACCGATTCATCTTCTCCAGCAACTGATCCAAGGACGCATACGAAACATGAAGAATCGGCTCACGCAAACGCGGTAACACTTTTTCGAGTCGCAGCGGGTCAGAACGATCCGAGCGCACACACAAGCGTTCATGGACCACATCATCCGTAAAGAAAGCATGCTTACGCTGCACCAGGCGCAACACGTAATCGGGAAACCAACCACCGTGACGTACCGGTTTACCGCAAATCGTTGTGAGTCGAGGTAAAAAGTACCCGTCTGCGGTACCCGTTTCCATCACAGCACGGATTTCCATCGCCAAAGCCGGGCTGATCTGCTCATCCGCATCCAACGATAACACCCATTGTCCGTGCGCTGCGGCCAACGCGCGCTGCTTCTGCGGACCATACCCTGGCCAATTGTCCGTCACGATAACACGATCGGTAAAACGGCGCGCGATGTCGACCGTACCATCTTGGCTCCCCGAATCAACAATAACTATTTCGTCCGCCAAAGTTTGAATAGAGTTCAAGCATTTTGCTAACCGTGTTGCTTCATTGTATGTAATCACCACGACAGACAACAGCGGTCTCTTCTTCACCGAGGTGTCGTTAGCAACGTTGAAATCTGAATCCTGTATCACTCCCCCCTCCTCACTACATCACACACGGTTAACAGCTGATTACCCGAACCTTATTCCACGCAAAAAATTGGTCTTTCAAACAACGCGGTGAAACGGGTATGTGACGCTTGGTTACACAGCGTATACTGAGCCAGCTACTGCGCCAAACATCGCTAGGGTAAAATACCGCTAACAGTGATTGAGGGATTGAACAGCAGCGTTCTTGTTCATTGCCGTTACCATCCCCAAGAACCTTGCTCGGCTCTTTCAAGTGTTCCAACTGCTAACGTTCCAAATTTTGCTAATAATAACCGAAAGGAACCTATCGATGCGTAAGACTAAACTCACGGCCGTGCTGCTTTTGGCCATGATGACCTCCCTCTCCTCGGGCTGCGGTGTTCGAAATACCATCGGCTGGGACGGCAGCAGTGCATGCAAGTTAGTGTGCTTTGACCTGCAGTTTCCCTAGAGACCACTGCTCCGCCTCGCTCTGGTCCCTTTCTCGTAAGACAAGACGTATGACGTATGCTAAGTCCGCCCCAAACCCACGTTGCAAACGTGCGTGCGGGGGGGACGAATGTCGGACTTTCAAATTCAAACCAATTTTCTCAGACGCATTTGTCTGGGCACAGTAGTTTGTCTGGGCACAACAGCAAACCACAAGTAAAAATATAAACACAGAAAACTTATTTACCCACCCCTCCCCCTCTCGACTTCACACCTTACTGTAAACCTCTCATTCACATCTAATAGATTGATCTATTAATTTATACGGAAAAGAAAAATCTACTTACTTGCGTAACGCAATTTATCCAATAAAAGGCTACACCTCCGGCAACCGATTAGCCTATCTTAGAGCGAATGCATATTCCAATTCGATTATGATCAATGGCAGACTTCACATTCGTGACGCGATGTCTAACATCGAGTACTAAATAAACATAATTAGAAGCGTACAGACGGAATTGAGTATTCGTACGCCACTACGATCATACCCTTGAAAGGGATGTACACGAGTCGCTATGAAATCATTCGCACTGAGCAAGACACTTTACAGGACATGCCACCACAGCGTATTACTGTCCGTTTTGGTTGTATTCACCACTTTGATTGTATTCACCACATTGTCTTTCATGCCGTTTCGCGCCGCATACGCCGCTGACCGAGCACCCACCAACATCTATGTATTTGGTGACAGCTTATCAGACAATGGCAACCTATCAACTTGGTTTCAATTACTGATGCTCGGTACAGGCAATTACAATGGTGAACGCATGACCAACGGCTTGACTGCTATCGAAGTGATGTCCCGCTATATGGGCGTTGAACTACGGCCTGCACGTTGGTTCTTTGGTTTTCCACAAGGCAGCAATTATGCCGCCGCAGGCGCTACCGCGTCGGGTACACGCTTTTTCGATCTTGAACGACAGGTTGACGCCTACTTAAAACACTATCGAGAGGGCGCAAAAGAAGACAGCTTATTTGTGATTTTTATTGGTAGCAATGACTTACGGTCTGCCATTTCTCGCAGCGATCGCAGCATGGAAACCATGATAGCCGCCGCACAAGGGGTATACAAACAAACTCAACGCCTCATTAGCAACGGCGCCAAGCAAATATTATGGATCAACGCCCCCAACACCGATCGCACCCCCGAACTGTGGGATTACCGCGCCGATTTGGAAGAAAAAACCGAAGAACTGTTGGTCAAACAAATGACGGCTTTGATCAAAATTTACAATGAGTCGCTCAGTTTTCGGTCTCGACAGATTCAAGCTTTTTTTGATGCGCGCGACAAGCGGGCCATCGAAGCGGGCGAAGCCCCTTTAGGTCGACGTATTTTAGTGGCCAATTTATACAAATTAGTCGAGACGGTGTTGGACGAACCCCAGCGATTCGGGTTCAAAGAAGTCAAGAAATCGTGTATGAGTGTCGTGAAATGCCGTCGAAATGAACGCGAAGCCGCCGGTTATTTATATTACGATCAAATGCACCCCTCGGGAGCCGCCAACGAAATGTTGGGTAAATTCCTCTACGATTTTTACATGGAATATTTTTGACCAAAGGCTGCGGGAAGGAGGAACCCCACCCCACTCAGCATCCCTCTCCTCCACCGCTTGGGCACCATTGGCATCAGGTCAAACGCCTCCTTCTAGCAGCCACTCCAAATCAATGACAATGTATTTTTCGGATGTTCATATGCTCCTGTAAAATTCTTAAAAAAGATGTGTGCATTGGATAGATCTAGAACAAACTCAATATGCGCTGAATCACCTCTTTTTTGGAGCAGGTTTTACGCCACACCAGTCCAATGGTGCGTTTGGGCACGGGCTCGGCGAATGGAATATACTGAATGCCCAGGTCATCATCGCTGATGGCCGCTTTTGGCATAAAGGTGATGCCGGTTCCCGCTTTCACCATTTGTCTGAGTGTTTCCAGACCCGTGGCTTTGAAGTCCTGCTCCTCGGCAATGCAGTGCAAACGGCAAACTTCGAGCGCCTGATCACGCAGACAATGCCCCTCTTCCAACAATAAGACGGGAAAGTGCTTGAGTTGATGCTGATCGATGGTTTGGTATCGCGTGAGTTCGTGCTCGGGTGGCACAGCCAAGTAAAACTCATCGTCAAACAATTCTTTTATTTCTACAAAATCTTCGTGAACGGGCAAAGCCAACAGTGTGGCATCAATTTTTCCATTGCGCAGCATGTCAATCAACGTTGCGGTTTTTTCTTCAAATAAAATAAGGCGCAAGTCATTCGAGCATTCCGCGATTTCTTTTATCGTGTCGATTTCGTGCAGCACACGTCGAGCACTTTCCAGAATTTGCGCACCGGTTTCTGTCAACATGACTTTTCGATTGGTCCGCTCGAAAAGCCGCACACCCAACTGATCTTCGAGCTTTTTGATTTGTCCGCTCAAAGTAGGCTGACTGACGTGGCAATAATCCGCAGCCCGTCCAAAATGCTCCATTTCAGCGATGGCCAAAAAATATTCAAGATCTCTAAAATTCATGATGCTTGTCAGTGTTGATTAATAAAACGGAAGTCCAACTCAACATTTAAAATTTGAGCTGGACTTAAGATGTTTCCCGAAAGTTGAGGCAATCGAGCTCAGTGCTCTTACTTTATATCAAAGCGATCCGAGGTCATTACCTTGGTCCAGGCGGCAACAAAATCATCGACAAATTTCTGCCCCGAGCCACTGAATGCATAAACCTCAGCCACCGCGCGCAACTCAGCGTGAGAACCAAAGATCAGATCGACTGGCGTAGCTTTCCATTTCACTGCACCGGACTTGCGATCCAAACCTACGTAAATACCTTCTTCCATCGATGATTTCTGCCACTTGGTCGACATGTCGAGCAGATTCACAAAGAAGTCATTACTCAGCGTACCCGGTTTATCAGTGAACACACCGTAATTGGAACCACCTGTATTCGCGCCGAGGCTGCGCAAGCCACCGACAAGCACGGTCATTTCCGGCACCGTCAGATTCAAGTAGTTAGCCCGCTCAACCAAAGCCTCGGTTGGCGGCAGACGGCTGTCTTTGCTGAAGTAATTGCGAAAACCATCGGCCTTTGGTTCCAATACCGCGAACGAAGCGACGTCGGTTTGTGCCTGAGTCGCATCGCCGCGACCGGGTGTGAATGGCACATCGACATCGTAACCACCATCAGCGGCGGCTTTCTCAATCGCGGCTGCACCACCCAAAACGATCAGGTCTGCCAGTGACACCTGCTTCCTCTTCGACTTCGCATTGAACGTATCCCGAATATCTTCGAGTACGCTAAGCACCTTGGCCAATTCAGTTGGACTGTTGGCTGGCCAGGATTTCTGCGGTGCCAACGCAATTCTCGCGCCGTTTGCACCACCGCGCATATCGGTGTCACGGAAGCTGGCGGCGGAAGACCAGGCGGTGCGCACAAGCTCCGATACCGATATTCCCGAATCCAGAATTTGCGCTTTTAGCTTTTTCACATCACCTTTGCGAACCAGCTTGTAATCGACCTCGGAAATCGGATCCTGCCAGATCAACATTTCACTTGGCGCTTCTGCACCGACGTAACGGGCGGCTGGCCCCATGTCACGATGAGTTAATTTAAACCAGGCCTTGGCAAAGGCGAGTTCAAATTCTTCCGGATTTTCAAGAAAACGCTTGGAAATATCATGGTAGACTGGGTCAAAGCGCAAGGCTAAATCCGTAGTCAGCATGATCGGCGCGTGACGCTTGCTCGGATCGTGAGCATCGGGAACAAACTTGAGCTGATCTGCGTTTTTCGGCTCCCATTGCGTGGCACCGGCAGGGCTCTTGGTTTTCACCCACTCGTAGGCAAAGAGATTTTGCAGAAAGTTGTGCGTCCACTCGGCGGGGCTCACTGTCCATGCGCCCTCTAGGCCGCTGGTGACTGTATCTGCGCCCTTTCCCGAAGCGCATTTGTTCTTCCAACCCAGACCCTGATCTTCGATTGCCGCTGCGGCGGGCTCAGCTCCTACACAATCGGCTTTGTGGGCACCATGAGTCTTGCCAAAGGTGTGGCCACCTGCAATCAGCGCAACGGTCTCTTCATCATTCATAGCCATGCGCCCAAAGGTCTCGCGAATATCTTTCGCAGCCAACACTGGGTCTGGGTTGCCGTTGGGGCCTTCCGGATTTACGTAAATCAAACCCATTTGCACTGCGGCCAGAGGTTTATCAAGTTTGCGTTCCCCCGTGTAGCGCTTGTCTTCAAGCCACTTCTGCTCGCTTCCCCAGTTGACGATTTCAGCCTCCCAATCATCTTCACGACCACCGGCGAAACCAAAGGTTTTAAAGCCCATGGACTCCATCGCGACATTGCCCGTGAGCACCATCAAATCCGCCCAGGACAAACTCGCTCCATATTTTTGTTTGACCGGCCACAACAGACGGCGGGCCTTGTCTAGATTTGCGTTATCTGGCCAGCTGTTTAAAGGCTCGAAGCGCTGTTGCCCACCAGAAGCGCCGCCGCGCCCATCAAAAATGCGGTAAACGCCTGCGGAGTGCCAGGCCATGCGCACGAAAAACGGGCCGTAATTGCCATAATCTGCGGGCCACCAGTCGACGGAGGTCGTTAATATCTGCTCAATGTCCGACTTTACTTCGCTCAGATCGAGTTTCGAAAAAGCCTCTGCGTAATCAAAATTTTCACCGAGCGGATTGGAATCACTCGCGTGCTGCCGAAGCGGGCTTAAATCAAGCTGCTCGGGCCACCAAAATTCGTTGGTTGTCACCGTGATATCCGCCGCAGCTAAAGACTGCGTTGCCAAACAGGGAGAAAGCGCCATCACTAAGGTCGCCATGTAAGGAATTGTTTTTCTAAACATTATTGATGCCCTCAAGATTCATTGGGAAAGCTCAGTCAACGACTCCATGAAATAGGGGGCCGTTTCGCAGTCAGTATAAGTACTAGCCATTGATAGATAAAATCGATCTTTCCTATCGAATCGATAGGAAAGACGAAAGATATAGTGTAAGCGTAGCATCATCAACTCATTAACTCTCATCCCGATATCGATTTGGTTTTTATCACAGGCCATGGCTTAGAATCGGTAATGCCGTTGTTGTCTGACCCTACGATTCCCGATCCGAGTTATATTATTTGCGACGTGGGAGCCACTGTTGTACACGGTGATACCTTGCAACCCGTGCATTCGCTTCAGATAGAAATTGATCGTACCTGGCCGGGTGAGCACGTGGTAGACCACTTTGAGGCATTACAGCGTCAGGAAGTCCCACAGGAGCGTCGGTGCTCGTATTTTTGCGATGCTAAAGATGTCACCCCGAAAGTGATACAAATCATCGAACGTCTCGACCTGGATCTGGTCTTTTCTGCCGAGCGGTATTTCGACGTTCTGCCCAAAGGGGTCAACAAAGGCGGGACGCTAGCACAACTGATTGACTATTTAAAATTGAGTTCGGATCAGGTGTTGGTCGGGGGCGATACCCTGAACGATTTATCGATGTTCGAGCAAGCATTCAAAGGCGTGTGCGTGGGCGCATCCATCGGAACAGGCATTGAAGTTGCCTAGTTCGCTCGAGTATTGACCGAAAGTATTGCCAAGCAACATCCCCAGACGGTGTCAGATAAACGGGGTATAGGAAGTATGAAGCACCTATTTCCCCCTGGCCAAAAGCATTTGGCGTACTGTACTCGGCGGGTCTGATGTGGGTTCAACACACTCATATTTCCATTATGAAATCTTGTCCTTGTTACCTCAGGGTATTTTGCAGACATACACCCGTATCCAACAGGGATATTCATTCGCCCAATCCTCAGAGTTTATCCACATCAGATCAGGCAAGGGGCCCGATATAATCGCCAACTCGCATCCATTTAGTTGCGATCCATTTTTCGCCAGCTTCAACCGGGCTTCCAGCGTGTAATGATCTTTCATCCAGATAACCATTTTCATTTGAATAAGAGAAAAATAAACCGCAGCCTTTTCTTGGTAAGACATCTAGTCCAACTTTAGGAAAAATGGTTGAACCGCCTGCTTCGACATCGTTTAAGTACATCACAAGCGTTGCAAATCGTTGCCCACCCATCGCCAGTGACCCGTGACTACCGACGAAACGGGGATCGAAGTAATCAAAATGCGGTTTATATTCTGCACCGGGAGCATAATTTAAAACTTGAATAGGCTCGCCTCGAGACTCAGGGCATTGAAAAAGTGTACTGATGCGTTTTTCTATTTTACAGATTAAAGGATTTTCTTTTCGTCTAAAAGTAGCACCTTGACTGGTACGGACCTGGTTATCAAAGTCATAGTTACCTGTGACTGCATTGACAACCGTAGAAGGAGTGAGTCGATTTTTGGATTCAGCGACAAGTTGATCACATTCTTCATGAGATAACAGGTTTCCAAATAACACGACTCTTGGACTGTTAAGTGCCATCAAGATGTGAACATCTCGATCATAAGCCCGTTCAGTACCAGATGAAATTTCTAAAACTGACAAACTGAGATCGTTAATATATTGATTAACAGCGTCGGCAATGTCTTCTGGATATTCGTGCTCGATCAAGGTCTGAACGATCGTTTCAACCGGATAACTTTCTTTAACAACGTTTCTAATCCAGCCTTTAAGATCATCGCTTAAATATTCAAGTCTCATCTTAAGGTCTTCTTATTCTCTGCTCATTAATATAATATCACATGAACAAGTCGCTTTTTATAAGCGCATGAGTAAAGTATACTACTCTCTTGACTCAGGTTAGTAGCACTGAAATAAAAATAAAAGTAAACTTTATGTGTTTGAGTGATAAGTTAAATAGGTATACTGATTAAAGTAATTGTTTCAAACTTTTAGGCATAATCCATCGAACCGCTTGTGACGTATTGCCAATTTCAGACAAGGCAAACGCCTCGATGTGTTGATCGTTAGATTGATAGCAGAAGTCATTCCTATACTGCAATTTCTATTGCGCCCTTTGGATTTATAGAGTGCTTTATCAGCCAGAACAATGGCACGTTTACCATAATCAGTGAACGATTGAAGTTAGGACTTCTTTAGGCTTAGCCAGCATTTATGAAAGGACATTTTTCTTTTAACTGGATACTTGCTATTGAAAGGCACATATTTTGGATTTGAAAATATTTTCAAAACCCATTGTTCATTATTATCAAAAAACGAAAATGTAATCTCTCCTGCATCAGAAAAAGATACATTTCTGAGCATTCCTTCCGAATACACTGCAGAAAGCTCTAACGAGTCCATAAGCTGTAAACTATCACTAAGATTTTACCGGACTGGTCTTCAACAAGGATCTCAACATGCATCCGTTCCTGGAATCGGCGATATACTGTGACGTACACCCGCGTTCTGCGCCCGATGACGCATAGCGTGATCCATCAGCACCAACGCCAACATCGCTTCAGCGATCGGTACTGCTCGGATACCGACACAGGGATCGTGACGCCCCTTGGTCACAACATCCACTGCGTTTCTCGCCGAATCAACCGATTTTCCCGGTATTAAAATACTGGATGTCGGTTTCAAAGCCATGGATACCACTACGGGTTGCCCCGTACTGATGCCACCCAAAGTACCCCCCGCGTGGTTGGAACAAAATCCATCTGGAGTCATTTCATCACGATGTTGTTCGCCACGCTGAGACACCACGTCAAAACCATCTCCGATACCCACTGCACGCACCGCATTAATACTCATCATGGCCTTGGCAATATCCGCATCGAGCCGATCAAAAACGGGCTCACCCCACCCAACCGGCACGCCTCGGGCAACCACGACCACTTTCGCGCCAATCGAACTGCCTGATTTACGCACAGACCGCATGAGTTTTTCCCACAGCGGTACGGTTGACGGGTCCGGACAGAAGAAGGGATTACTGCGCACGGTATCCGCACACCCCAAACACGGATCACTGTGATCAAAGGTCGGCACAGCAACATCGCCGATCTGCGTGACATACCCCAGAATTTCCACACCCCATTCAGTACGCAGATATTTCTCGGCAATCGCGCCAGCCGCAACGCGCATAGCGGTTTCACGCGCCGATGCACGCCCCCCACCCCGATAGTCGCGCACACCGTACTTCATGAGGTACGTGTAATCGGCATGACCAGGCCGAAAACGCGCTTTAATCTCGCTGTAATCTTTTGAACGTTGATCCTGATTTTCGATCAGCAAACCAATGGGCGTCCCCGTGGTCACGCCTTCAAATACACCAGATAAAATTTGGACAATATCGGGTTCTCGGCGCTGCGTGGTGAACGTTGAGGTTCCGGGTTTACGTCGATCCAAAGCCCCTTGCAAATCCGATGCGTCCAAGGGCAAACCGGGCGGACACCCATCCACAATCGCCCCTAACGCCGTGCCGTGGCTCTCACCGAATGTCGTAACGCGAAATAATTCCCCACAGGTGTTTCCACTCATCCGCTCTGCTCACCTTTAACATACTCGATAACATACTCGATGCAAATTCTTTTTTTATATTCACGAATTATCATCAGGCGATTTCGCCCGTTTCCAAATAAGCAGCCAAATCCTCGCGGTGAATGACAAAGACCCCCGAACCACCCCGTTCTAGCGGTATCCACATCACGGGACAACTGGGAAATATTTCTTCAAAATAGGGCTGACTGTCCCCGACTTCCACAAACAGCAAGCCATTCTCTGTCAAATAATTCGGCGCCAACATCAAAATCCGCCGCACCAATTCCAAACCATCCTCACCCGCCGTCAAGGCTAGCTTAGGTTCTTGATGAAATTCAGCGGGCGATACGGCCCAATCCGCTTCCGCCACATAGGGTGGATTGGCTACAATCACATCGAAACGCTCCGTTACCGAAGCAAAAAGGTCCCCATGGGTCAAGGTGACCGGAACACGGTGGCGAGCCACATTAATGCGAGCAACGTTCAAGGCATCTTCACTGATGTCTGTGGCCACGACATGCGCGTCGGGATAACGCAACGCACACAAGATCGCAATGCATCCACTGCCAGTACACAATTCCAATATCTGATTCGGAGGGCTGGCATCCGCGTTCCAATACCGTTCAAAACCCGCTTCCACCACTTCAGCAAACGGTGATCGAGGTATTAAAGCACGCTTATCAATGTAAAAAGGCAAGCGCGCAAACCACGCTGTCCGCGTGAGATACGGTACCGGTATGCGTTCATCGACACGACGTCGAATGAGCGACACCAGAACTTCACGTTCAGCTTTCAGCAACGTGGCCGTTAGCAATGTTGACGACAACGTTGACGGCACATCTAACGGTAACCCTAGGGCACCGAAAGCCAATTGCAACATGTCGTCCCAAGCGTTATCCGTTCCATGCCCAAAAAAAATCGCGAGGGCCCTCCCTTGGCGTATAACAAAGCCAAAAAAGCGCCGACGAGTAATCCCCCCAAATGTGCCGCATTCGCCATGCGAAAGCCACCCAAAGCCTCTAACCAACCGGTGAATCCCAAAACCAACCACGCTAGAATCTGCACCATCACGGACATGGACACAAACAAGCCTTCTCCCGGCCTCAGATGTCCATAAACCCAAACATACCCAAATAAACCGTATACCACCCCAGACAAACCACCAAAATTGGTGCCGCCCACAACATATTGCGCAAAATTCGGGATCAATGCCGCTGCCACAAACAAAATCAACAAACGCGCGCTACCCTGATGCACCTCAATAACACGCCCTAATATAAACCACCACAGCACATTAACCAGGATATGAACAAATCCAAAGTGAAACACAGCCGGTGTCAGCCAACGCCACACTTGCCAGAGGTATGCTGAATCGGTCAACTCGGGAAAATGCACCCACGCGAACACCGCTCGATAACCCCAGATGTAACACATCGCGAAAAGTGCCACACACACCAAGCTGATCACCGACGTCACGGGAAACCAGAGCAACATAGGTGGCAAAAAAGACCCTCGTCTTGGTGACGATAGCGGATGCGGATTCGAACCCGCATCCCGCTGTACCGCGTAGTCACGCTGCACTATCGGTCGTGCTGGATTGTTCACGTTCACCCACCCTCTTCACGCACACCCTGCGCCAATGACACGTGAGACCGACGAGGATTAACACCGATGTGCTGCTCATGGCGTCGACGGGCCAAGTCGATTTGTTTTTGCCGCTCCGCAAAACGCATGAACTGATCATCAGACAACGAATCAGCACAACGAGGGCAACACACACCACGCCGGTAACGAGGCGATCGTTTTTCCGCTTCCGTGATGGGGCGCCTACAACCGTGACACATATCAAAATGCCCAGGCGACAGTGAATGATCCACCGTCACACGGTTATCAAACACAAAACATTCCCCACGCCACAAGCTCTCCGCTTCCGGAACTTCTTTTAAATACTCCAGTATTCCACCTTGCAAGTGAAACACGTCGTCCACGCCTAAGGACTTAACAAAAGCCGTCGCTTTTTCACAGCGAATACCACCCGTGCAAAACATGGCAACTTTCTTATGCACAGCCGGATCAATGCGTTGCCGAGCAAAATCTGGAAATTCTCGAAAATGAGTGGTATTCGGATTTTCAGCTCGCTCAAAGGTCCCGACTTCGTACTCGTAATCATTGCGCGTATCGATCACCAAAACCTCAGGGTCTGAAATCAAATCGTTCCACGCCGTTGGGGGCACGTACGTACCAGCCTGCGTGATGGGGTCCACCCCATCAATACCCATGGTCACAATTTCACGCTTCAATTTGACTTTCATGCGATAAAAAGGCGGCGTGGACAGGCTGCTGACCAAAGACTCTTTGTAGGTCATTGCATTAAAACCTAATTTAAGCAGCACTTTTTTCAAAGTATCGATCGCCGATCGCGACCCCGAGACCGTACCATTGATGCCTTCTTTCGCCACCAATAAGGTTCCCGAAATGCCCGCTTCCAAGCACTCGGACAGCAGCCTTTCCCGCAACATTTGCGGTTCATCAATCGTTAAAAATTGGTACAACGCCGCAATAACCGTTTCATCTGAAACCGCTGCTGACCGACTCTGCACGGAGGTGTTCACAAAAATTCCCCTTTATTTTGCTTCAGTTTATGCTTATGCCCCACCTCGACACCGAGGCGATGTCGGCGCGCTTGATGTTCGCGCCGCCCATTCCGCTTCGGTGTACGTGTGCAAGGCCAAGGCGTGTATGGGTACTGGCATCAACGCCGCCACCTTTTCATATACCGCTCGATGGCGCGCCAGCGCCCGCTGATTCTCAAAGACTTTCGATACCACTGTCAGCTTAAAATGGCTATCACGGGCCGGGCCCGCATGCTGATGACTTTCGTTTTCAATGGCCAAAAAAGACGGCTCAAACGCCACCTGAATCATCCGCTGAAGCCGCTGTTCGGTATCCGTCTGTTTTGATTGTGAATCCGTCATCGTATTGCATCCAGCCATAACGTAAACCGCCTATTGCCACTTGCGCAAGCCCCACCCCTCACACGCACAATCGCGCACACAATTGCAAACACCACAGCACAGGCGTGAACAACTCACGACGAACTCGAAAGGGGGAGCTATTATATTACAAGTTGCGCCTCTGACGTAAGTCACTCAGGAGAGAAGCGCCACACCGCCTCACACCATACTTGCTAAACGGCTGACTGACGATCATGAACCTGAACCAAAACATGAGCCTGAACTAAAACATGGACCTAATAAAACCCCTCTCCCCCGCACAAGCGCAAGATGTACTGCGCCCCACCCCTTCTCTGCGCTCCCCACCCGTTATGCCCACTCCTAAAATCACGCTACCCGTCAGCAACCCGATCAAGCAACCCCACGAGCGCCGCCGACGTCAGGACCGACGCCGCCAAACTCAACGCACCGTACAACAAGAACGCCGATATCGTGACCGGAGAGGACAGGGTCAACGCGAGGCTCTGAAGCGAAAAATAGGTGAGCAACAAGCACATACGACACAAAAAAAGACACAATCAGAAAAATTGGAAAAATCTAAA
>JARRRL010000119.1:0-13284 GCA_037380725.1 Gammaproteobacteria bacterium
AATATAAATTTCTTGGAACCCAGAGGCCAGCGAAACGTCAACCAATAAAAATTGTGCCGAAACATGGCCTTGATTTCATAAAAAAGACTATAGTTGCAAAAGGTAATCGATTTCAGACAACGCGGTTACGCCACCAACAGCATCGCGCACTGACCGGCAGTTTAAAACCGAAATCGCACTGAATGGAAACCACGACACCGGCAACAAAGAGGTTTTTCTATGAGCATTTTCAGCCACTACCAACACCGCTACGAGAGCACGCAGGAAGAAGAATATTCAATCCAAGAGTACTTGGACCTATGCCGCAAAGACCCTTCTACGTACGCCACGGCGGCAGAGCGTTTACTGATGGCCATCGGAGAGCCTGAACTGGTGGACACATCCAGAGATCCACGATTGAGTCGGATTTTCTCCAATAAAGTCATTAAACGTTACGCCAGCTTCGATGAATTTTACGGTATGGAAGAGTGCATCGAACACATCGTCGCCTATTTCAAGCACGCGGCTCAAGGCCTGGAAGAGAAAAAACAGATTCTGTATTTACTGGGCCCCGTCGGTGGCGGAAAATCGTCACTCGCCGAAAAACTCAAATCGTTAATGGAACAAGTTTCGTTTTATGCGATCAAAGATTCCCCCGTTAACGAATCACCGCTCGGCTTATTCGATCCCATCGAAGACGGTCAAATTCTTGAAGAAGAGTACGGCATACCGAATCGTTACTTAAAAACCATTATGTCCCCATGGGCCGTTAAGCGCTTGCACGAATACAATGGCGATATCACCCGGTTTCGAGTTGTCAAAAAGTACCCATCCATCCTCGATCAAACCGCCATCGCCAAAACCGAACCGGGGGATGAAAACAATCAAGACATTTCCACTTTAGTGGGAAAAGTCGACATCCGTAAATTAGAAGAGTTTGCGCAATACGATCCCGATGCGTACGCCTACTCGGGCGGCTTATGTCGAGCAAACCAGGGTATGCTTGAGTTTGTGGAGATGTTCAAAGCCCCCATTAAGGTACTCCACCCCTTGCTCACCGCAACCCAGGAAGGCAACTACAACGGCACAGAAGGCATGGGCGCCATCCCCTATGAAGGCATTGTGGTCGCGCACTCAAACGAATCCGAATGGCAGACTTTCCGCAACAACAAAAACAACGAAGCCTTTATTGACCGCATCTACATTGTGAAAGTACCCTACTGTCTGCGCGTCAGTGAAGAAGTTAAAATATATGAAAAGTTATTGCGTAACAGTTCGCTGTCCAACGCGCAATGTGCACCCGACACCTTAAAAATGCTGTCGAAATTTGCCGTTCTTTCCCGGTTAAAAGAACCAGAGAACTCGTCCATGTACTCCAAAATGCGCATTTACGACGGCGAGAGTCTCAAAGATACTGACCCGAAAGCCAAATCGTATCAAGAGTACCGCGACAACGCTGGCGTCGACGAAGGCATGGAAGGCTTGTCCACTCGTTTTTCTTTCAAAATACTCAGCAAGGTCTTTAACTACGACCATTCGGAAGTGGCGGCCAACCCCGTACACCTGTTGCACGTGCTGGAAACACAGATCGAGCAAGAACAGTACCCGCCTGAAATCCGTGATAAGTATCTGCGCTTTATTAAAGAGTACATGGCACCTCGTTACGTGGAATTTATCGGCAAAGAAATTCAAACCGCTTACTTGGAATCGTACTCCGAATACGGCCAGAACATTTTTGATCGTTACGTAACCTACGCTGACTTTTGGATTCAGGATCAAGAGTATCGAGACCCCGACACCGGCGAGATATTTGATCGCGGCTCACTCAATGAGGAATTGGAAAAAATCGAGAAACCAGCAGGCATCAGTAATCCAAAAGATTTTCGCAATGAAGTCGTCAACTTCGTTTTGCGAGCACGCGCCAATAACGAGGGTAAAAACCCATCGTGGCTCAGCTACGAGAAGTTGCGAACGGTGATCGAGAAAAAAATGTTTTCCAACACGGAGGAACTGTTGCCCGTTATTTCTTTCAACCCCAAAGCCTCGCGCGATGACCAGAAGAAACACGAAGATTTTGTGAATCGCATGGTCGAGCGCGGCTACACTGAAAAACAAGTACGCCTATTGTGTGAATGGTATCTGCGGGTACGAAAAGCCCAATAAGCACACCGCCAATACACACCGTTGGCAAGGCATTCAAGGTATTCAGCCGCCTGAAATGCGTCTGCCTCTGGCGACAACACGCCAGAAACACCAGACAGCAAGCGGCTGAGCCGCCGATAAGCCTAGAAGCTGAGGAGCTGCAAGCGTGTCTTATATTGTCGACCGTCGTTTAAACGGAAAAAATAAAAGTACCGTAAACCGGCAGCGTTTTCTGCAACGGTACCGATCTCACATCAAAAAAGCCGTTTCAGAAGCCGTGAGCAACCGCAGCATCACGGACTTGGAGAGCGGTGAAAGTGTGTCCATTCCCAAAAGAGACATCGGAGAGCCGACGTTCCGTCACGGCAGCGGCGGCAAGCGCACCATCGTGCACCCGGGGAATAAAGAGTTTGTGAGTGGCGATCGTATTGCTCGCCCCCCTCAAGGCAGCGGCGGAGGCGCGGGAGGCGGAGAGGCCTCGAACAGCGGCGAAGGGATGGATGAATTCGTCTTTCAAATTACGCAAGAAGAATTTCTCGAATTTTTATTCGATGATTTGGAATTACCCAATCTTGTGAAACGTCAATTGGCTGGATTGGAATCGTTTAAACTGGTTCGCGCTGGCGTCGTCAGCGAAGGAACGCCCAACAAAATCAATATCATTCGCTCTTTACGTCAAGCGACGGGTCGCCGCATTGCATTAACGGCGGCCAGTCGTCGTCGCCTGAAAGCGTACGAGAACGAATACGAAGCGTTGCTGGACACGGACGAAATTCT
Organism: Gammaproteobacteria bacterium; assembly: GCA_037380725.1. Lineage (GTDB taxonomy): Bacteria > Pseudomonadota > Gammaproteobacteria > Pseudomonadales > JANQJO01 > JARRRL01. Next base: position 2,899 of record JARRRL010000119.1, read on the forward strand.
GCGCGACAAGCAGCGCGTCTTGTTGCTCGAAAAAGAAATTAACATGGCCAAACGTTTTTTCATTCTGCTTTACTTATTTTTACAGCGCAACTATGAAAAAATTGAGGTGGTTTTTATACGCCACCACACCAGCGCCAAAGAAGTAGACGAACAAGAGTTTTTTTATTCGCGTGAGACGGGTGGAACCATTGTTTCCAGCGCGTTAAAAATGACGGACAAAATCATCAAAGACCGATTTTCACCGCAGGAATGGAACATTTATGTCGCGCAAGCCTCGGACGGCGACAACTGGAACGACGACTCGCCCATCTGCCGTAAAATCTTAACTCAACACATCTTGCCCGTCGTACAATATTATGCGTATGTGGAGATCAACCCAAGACGCCATCAAGCCTTGTGGCGCGAGTACGAATCCATTCAACAGGAATACGGCGACTATTTTGCTATGCAACAAATTTCTGATCCCACTGAAATCTATCCTGTTTTCCGCGAACTGTTTCAACGAAAATCCAATCGATCATCGGCAGCGTAGGCGGTAATGGTTATGAATCAGCCCGATCAAACAGCAGCATCGGACGTATCGACGCGTACCAAGCGCAACACCCCCCTTTCCACAGAGCCGGAGTGGACCTTTGAGTTAATTGAAGCGTACGACAATGCGATTGGGCACATCGCACACGACACGTTTGAACTCGATACCTATCCGAATCAAATTGAAATTATTTCCGCCGAACAGATGATGGATGCCTATTCCTCGGTCGGGATGCCCGTGGGGTATAACCATTGGTCTTTTGGCAAACACTTTGTGTCGGTTGAACAAAATTACAAGCGTGGGCAAATGGGCTTAGCGTATGAGATTGTCATTAACTCTAACCCCTGTATTGCCTATCTCATGGAAGAAAACACCATGACCATGCAGGCATTGGTCATCGCGCACGCCTGTTATGGACACAATTCGTTCTTTAAAGGTAATTACCTGTTTCAAACCTGGACGGATGCCAGTTCCATCATCGATTACCTGGTTTTCGCTAAGAATTATATTCGTAAATGCGAGGAACGTCACGGCGTCGCGGAAGTGGAAACCGTTCTGGATTCCTGCCATGCCTTAATGAACTACGGGGTGGATCGATACAAAAGGCCTTATCCCATTTCGGCAGAAGAAGAAAAGCGTCGACTCAAAGAACGTGAGGTATACCTGCAACAGCAAGTGAACGAGTTGTGGCGCACCATACCGAAACTGCACGACGACGAAGACGAAGCGTCTGTGAAATGCTTTCCGGAAGAACCTCAAGAGAACTTACTGTATTTTATTGAAAAACACGCTCCGCTGCTTGAACCCTGGCAACGAGAAGTCGTACGCATCGTGCGAAAAATTGCACAATATTTTTACCCACAACGGCAAACTCAAGTCATGAACGAAGGGTGGGCCACCTTCTGGCACTACACCTTACTGAATGAGATGTACGATCGCGGCTTGGTCACCGATGGATTTATGCTGGAACTGTTGCAACATCATACCAGCGTTATACTGCAACCGAGCTTCAATAAACCGTATTACAATGGCATTAATCCGTACGCGCTGGGCTTTAACATGATGTCCGACATTCGTCGTATCTGTGAAAATCCCACGCCAGAAGATAAACAATGGTTCCCCGATTGGGCCGGTTCCAACTGGCTCAACACCCTCAAATTCGCTATGCAAAGCTTTAAAGACGAAAGTTTTATACAGCAATTTTTGTCTCCAAAAATCATGCGTGATTTCCACCTGTTCAGCATCCTCGATGACGCTTCACAAAAAGAGTATGAGGTGCTAGACATTCACGATGAGCACGGTTACCACCGTTTACGAGAGACGCTGTCAGCCCAATACAATCTCAGCATGAATGAACCAAACATTCAGGTCTATAATGTCAACATACGCGGCGACCGATCGCTCACCCTACAGCACATACAACACAAAAATCGTCCCTTGCCCCGACCCCAATACGGCCAACAACATGGATGATGATTAGCGCTTCGAGTAGACCCAACAGGGTTACTGCTGTTCACGGTCTATTTCAGATGCGGCAAGGCAGCAACCCTTCCCGGTATTTTCCGATTAATATCAATCGCAGAGGCGGCTTGACCGCCTGCGACCCTGCCGTCACGCGTATAGACTTGGGGTTGTGCTTTTACCATACACAAACTCTCCAAATTTTTTCCGTAGGGCCTCTTTTTTGAGTATCACCAAATCCGTACCTGATCTGTCACCGCGGTGCGGGGCATTTTGCGGCGCACGTGCCTTACGCATTCCGTTTTAAAAACACCGCCAACCAAAATAACATCCACAACAGCTTACCACGGTCACAGCGACCCGACAGGTGTTGCTGCCAGACACGCTGCACCGCCGACTTCTCAAATACTTGATACATCGGATTATCGTTCGCCATCAAATACGTTTCCAAAAAAGGTCTGAATTCGTGACACAACATGCGCGATACGGGCAATGCAAAACCATGTTTCTTACGCTCAACCAATGGTGCCGGTAAATAGTTTCGCAACACCGACTTCAAATCCAATTTTCCAATGCGTGCACGCGGTGAGAGAAAATGAGACGATCGTCGAATCAGCGAAAACAAATCGAGATCTAAAAATGGACTTCTGACCTCCAGACCGTTGTACATGGAGGCGCGATCCGTTTTATATAAAATGTCGTAGGGAAGGTAATTTTCAATAAAAAAACGCTGCATGCCTGCTAAACACGCTGAAGAGCGCCGAAACAGGTGATCCATTTTAACCGCCAGCTCATCAAAAATAGCATTTCGCTCGGCGTGCGCAGCACCCAAGGCGTCATTGATTAATGGATGTTCAAACGTTGGCACCATTGGTGCCATCCAGTATAACGATTGCGCGTGCGCGGGACGACCCAAGCCCTGCGACAACTGACGCAACAAAAAAGGCCAATTCATATAGTCGCCACGCGATGGCAGATGCCCCAATGTCGCACACAACAAACGCCCCAAAGTGAGCGGCATAATCGACAACAATCGCGTTATACCTTGCAAACGAAAATATCCGCAAACGGCGTATCGGTTTTCTCAATCAGCGTTTCCAAGCCTACCAGACAGGTCTGTTGGCTTAATGTGATCGTATGATGCTGCGTATGCAAGGCACGCGCAACCTGTTCCGCGTATACCGATTCATCGAAACTGCGAAAAGGGAATTGCACCGTGAAGGTCTGTACCACATCGCGATGACGTTTGCACACCGCCGTAATCAAAGACGAATCCACACCACCCGATAAAAACACACCCAATGCGCGATCCGCTTCAAGTTGAGCGCCCACCGTTGTGATGAGCTGTGACTCCAATTGCTGTGTGTAATTCGCAGACGTTTCAAGCGCAGACGTTTCAAGGACAGGCGCGGCATTCCCCTCGACAAGACCCTCTCGCACAAAACCATCGCCTGCAATACGATTGTCAACAGACCAATACGCGGTAATTGTCGGAGCTGTTTTCTTTTTCACATTAAATGTCAACGTGTGGCCCGGCGGCAATTCTTTAATTTCCACAAATCCGGTATCCGCTCCCGGTATGTATTCCATCATGACGTACAACAACAATGCCGACCAATCAAGCGTCACGCGATGTAAAGCAGGATGCAAGCGTAAGGCCTTAACTTCCGAAGCAAAAATTAACTCACCTTGCACATAAGCGTAATACAAAGGCTTTTCACCAAAACGATCTCTCGCCAGCGTGAGCGTGTGCGTACGGGCATCCCAGTACGCGAAGGCAAACATGCCTCGCAATGTTGGCAATACGCGTTCCGGCGCGTCGTGTTGTAAGGCCTGAAATAACGTTTCCGTGTCACAGGCATCTCGGTAATTCGTCGTGGCTGAGCTGCGGCGCAGGCGAGCGTGATCATACCATTCACCGTTATACACCAAGGCGCAGCCTAATCTGCTGTCGACCCGAGGCTGCTGGCCGCCGCTTGGCGCCATAACGGACAAACGCCGATGCCCCAGCGCGACACTCGACGAAACATGCACCCCTTCTTGATCGGGGCCTCGATGTGACAAAAGCGCCAACATGCTACGCAGCAGTCGCTCATCCCTGTTCACTTCAAAAGGACGCACCTCAGAAGAACGGGCAGCGGAAATCGTAAACCCCACAAAGCCACACATGCCGCACTCCTGTTACCCGGTTATTTTATCTCGCTTGCCTTCATCCAACGCGTGATGTCGCTTCTTGCCCCATGGAAGCGATGACAACCAGTAACCCAATGGATATTAAAAAAATACCCAACCACCGCAAGCCATTCATGGGCTCCGACAAAAACCAATTCGCCGCCACAATCACCAAAACAATTTGAAGTGAAAAAATGGCCTGCGCCACATTCAGCGGCATACGCCGCAGCACCATAATGTACAATAAAAAAGCGAGCACAAAAATCACCGCACCCATTACCACATAACCATTCACAATGGTAAAAGGCCAGAAACCACCAAAACCTGGCCGCATAGCGCCGAGCTTCAACAACATATTCGCACTGACCGTGCAACACATACTGCCCAGAATAAACAAGGCCGTAAGCCAATAACTGGCGTCTTTCATTTCATCCCCTTCATACTAAAGGTTTTCGAACGCTGGCCACGACCTGTAGACCCGCCCGCTGGAGTCGCGTCTGGCGTGTACACCAATGATCCACACGCGTCGCCATTGCCGTCAATCCGCTTATTCCAGGGATAAAACGAAAAAAACGATTGAACCACAACACATCGCTGTTCATAAACAAACAGAATCCCAAAAAACCATACGTTCGCCACGTCACCTCATCCTGAAACCCACTGTTGCGCAGCAAGGGCACCGTTTCATCAAACCGCAAAGGGCGCTCTGTATCGTGATCCAACAACGGTGAAATGCGATAAATCAAGGCGCGGATACATCGCCACAACCAAAAATCACTGACCGGTTCTCGAAACACAAAATACCCTCCCGGTTTCAGCACGCGAAACACTTCATTAAATAAAACCTGCCGATTCGGGACGTGATGAATGCCGCCAAACATAAAAACGTAATCAGCGCATTCATCCACCAGCGGTACCGAGGTGGCGTCGCCTTGCACGAAAAACAAATTATCCTGTGGTGATTTCTTTCTGCCACGTTCCAACATCGAAATCGAAATGTCCACGCCAACACCCAGTTGCATCCGCTGCCCCAACAACTGAACGGCTTCACCCGCACCGCAACACAACTCCACACAGCGGCCCAAAGCACGACCCGCAGACAAGGTATCCAACAAGGCTTGCATTTGTTGATCCAGATAGGCTGTGTAGACACGCGTATGGGGATACCCCAGATTCACGTTATACTGCTCAGCAATCGCATCGTAATGCTTCTGTTGAGCCAACGACGCGGCGGACAACTTATGCTCAGCAAACAGCGGGATACCCGAGGCGGTCACACGATAACGGTGCTGCTCATCCGCTGCCACACAGCGCCGCTCCCCCTCTTGAACCAAAGAGACCGGTAGTCGCGTTTCTGGGCAACGCAGCAAAGACCAGGCCGACGATTCAACTGTCTGATGGCTTAGCTCTTGATCCATGCCTGCATCTCCCATACTCACAACTCGCCATTCACCTTTCAGCATTCACTATTCATGACTGAAGGCAGTATAGGTCAAGGATACGGGGGGCATTCACCGAACCACTTTAAGCAAAACTGGATATCAGACAATCTGCCGCCCGCTCCACGAGCGCCGTCATGTGTTTGTCTTGGCTTTGCGCAAGGTGAGGTTCAGTTCGTGTTAACCACGGCACCATTCCCAATAAGGGTGTCGACAACTGCGATTCGAGCCAGGCACAATTTTCGGCCACATGAGGCAGGTGAGCGTCGACTTGACAAGCGATCCAGCCCGCCACGGGCAAACCACTCGACTCAATGGCCCGATGTGTCAGCAAAGCGTGATTCAAACAACCCAATCGCAATCCAACCACTTGAATAACAGGCCACCCTAAGCCGATCGCCACATCCGCCATGGTCTCGCAATCATTGATCGGCGCAAACCATCCTCCAGCCCCCTCCGCCAACACCCAATCCACATCCGTTAAAACCGCATCACGAATTCGGCTCACCAGGTTCGATGCGTTTACGGTGAATGCGTGTCGCTTAGCAGCAATGTGTGGTGAGCACGCTTCAGGTAACGCACACGGATTCAGGTCTTCATAGGGCATTTGCTGTGTCGCGTAGTGCGCCAACAACTGCGCATCGCTGTTTTCCCAGCGTTGACGTTCAACACTGTATTCACACCCAGCTGCCACCGGTTTAAATGCCTGAGTTCGCCACCCCAAGCGAGCCGCTGCACACAACAGCGCTGCACAAGTCAAAGTTTTCCCCACTTCCGTGTCTGTACCCGCCACAAAATAGGCGCCCGCTGTTAACGTCATCACAACCTCTTTTCTTTTTATTCCGTGCTGAATCTTTCCATGCTGAAGCTTTGTATTCCATGCGGATCGTTCTGACGCAGGTCATCCTGTTTCACGACTTCTTCACGACTTCTGCCACCACACAAAACCCACTTCATAAGCCAATGGCAAACGACAACGACTGGTGCGTGCGCGATCATAAAACGCCTGTAACCGTTTCCATTGTCGCGGCGTGGTTAATCCTGAACGCCCGCCCTGATGCGCCGAAGCGGCACCCATAGCCAATAAACTCGCTCGCAGACAGGCTAAATCCTCGTGTTCCGTATAAAATCGCTGCGACCACCACTGACACGCCGCACTCGGCTGCCTCGCCAACAGCGCCAGTATCTCCGTCCAGTCAGGAAACGACACCGTATGAGAATAATCATCAATTTGTGCCCAAGCCGCTCTTAATTCTGAAAAACTGCCCGCAACCGGCAGCGCCAGCCCCAACCAAGCACCCGGTCGTAATAGCGCCATCCATGCTTGCAAAGCGTGAACAGGGCGCTCCACCCAATGCAACGCAAAATTGCTCACAACAACATCCCAGCTGTCCGCCCCGCTCGGCAAGCTCATCGCTGGATCTTCCAAATAGCCGTGACACCATTGCAAGCGCGCATCCGGTAATCGCCGCGCCGCCTCCGCCAACATGGCCGTCGAACCATCCAATCCGGTTAAATGCCAAGCAGGCTGTGCGCCCCAACGTTGACACCAATATTCACCGATATAACCCGAGCCAGAACCCAAATCCAGTACACGAGACGCCGCCGACAAGGCCTTTTCCGGGCCTCGACGCAACAAGCTACGCGCCACAGCGCGTTGCAAGGCACTGCCCGCGTTATAACGCGCCGCCACAGCACCAAATCCATCAATTGCACGATGATTAATCGCATCAATCGCTGGCGTAAACGACACACTGACTGCGTGATCCGCTGACTCACAGACCGATGAAAACGTCTCCATCAATGCCGACGCCACACAGGACGCAGCTCGCCCCTGAAACGGCGCATGCCCTACCCCGTCAAGACGTTTTACGCGCACAAAAGGACTCAAGCTCAGCAACGCATCCGCTTGCGCGGCAGGCAATAAGGGATCCTGGTCGCCGACTAAAAAAACAATTGGTTTTTGAATCCGTGTGATCTGTTCACGCACATCCGCCGATTGCAACCAATGCAGTTCCTCATTCAAGTCCGTGGCATGGTTGGCGTACAAATCCACGCCTTGCGCAATCAACTCGGCAACAAACTGATTATCCGCCAACCGTGAAGCCGACTCATCCGCACTCGCCCGTGACTCACCGGCGGCAATCATGCGATAAAACCGCTTTAAGGTTTGTTTCGGTTGTTTGGCCCAGCGTTGTAACAAATCCCGCCACTGATCCACGGCAATAGCGAAAGGCCATGTGTCTGTGGCACAGAACTGTGCCGTCCCCGCCAACACGACGATGCCTTCACACAAGGGATCATCCGCAGCCATTTCAATGGCTCGCAGCCCCCCCATCGACCACCCGCACCACCATCGGGGTGTTTTATCTTCGGGATGCGCCAACTCATGCGCCCAGGCAGCCCGCTCACGCTTTCCCATTGGCGCTACATGACAATCGGGCTGCTCGCCTTCCGGCCAGGGTAATTCGTCCAAACGCGATGCCAACCAGGCTGGATCAATCGCCCAACCCGCGTACCACAAACACCTCATACTCAATCACCCATCCAACTCGGACACCGTCACGCTGTTTGGTGCCACACCGTGCTCTTCCGTTCGGGTTACACCAGGAGTAGAAAAAATCGGCGGAGATAGCAGTCCCGACGCTTTCGCCTGAGCAAGCGCATGAATCAAGTTCTTCACGTCCTCAACGCGGTGCGCAGCGGTCAAGGTAATGCGCAAACGCGCTGTTCCTTCTGGCACCGTTGGTGGACGAATCGCTTGAACCCAAAACCCGTGTGTCGCCAGAAAATCCCGCAATGCCATCGCCTGCTGTCCTGTCCCCACCTTCAAGGGTTGTATGGGGGTAAAACTATCCATCAGCGGGATATCATGCGCTGCGGCACCGCGACGAAAGGTCACAATATTCTGCTGCAATTGATCCCGCAGACAGTGTTCACGCTCAAGAATAGCCAGACTCGTACGCACAGCCGCCACACTCGTTGGCGCTAAAGCTGTCGTATAGATATAAGGACGAGCCCGTTGCACCAGCACCTCAATCAACTGAGCGGATCCCGCCACAAAAGCACCATTTCCACCCAAAGACTTACCGAAGGTGGCCGTCAAAATGGGAATCTGCGATTGCCCCAAACCATAGCCCGCTACACTACCTCGTCCACGGTGACCCACCACACCTATACCATGGGCGTCATCGACCACCATTACGGTTGACTCCCCCAGCGCCGCGACCATCTCTGACAACGGTGCTAAATCACCGTCCATGCTGAACACACCATCGGTGATCACCGCGCACAAGCCTCGACTCTGCGTGCGCGCTGTCTCCAGTCGTGCACGGAGCGCGGACACATCGTTGTGCGCGAAACGCAACAAGCGCGCCCGAGACAACATGGCGGCATCTTGCAATGAAGCGTGATTCAAACGATCCGTTATCAACACATCATCACGCCCAAACAACGTACTGATCACAGCAAGATTGGCTAAAAAACCAGATGAAAACACCAAAGCCGCTTCTCGACCCGTAAAATCCGCCAAGGCTTGCTCCAGCGCGCGATGCCCCGCACGATAGCCCGAAACGAGCGCGGATGAGGTGCCGCCCGCACCCTCGTCATGGGCGGCTCGCTGAACCGCTTCAATCACTTCAGGATGATGACTCAATCCTAAATAGTCATTACTTGAAAAATTAACCAGGCGTCGCCCATCCAGCATCAGCGTTGTCGCACTGGATTGGGTCACTTCTGGACGTCGACGCTGGCGACCACGTTGTGCATCCATCGTTAAAAAATGTGCTAATCGTGACTCAAGTTGAGAAATCATGCTGCCTGGTTCCTCCCTTCCGACCCGGAATACTGACTAACTCAGAGTGCGGCACGGAATTTTATCCTCTGCCGCCTGTGTCATCGTTGCCGAAAAAGACAGGCCGAGCTTCGACAACAGCGTGAGGTCCGCTTGTGTTTGTGGGTTATCCGTCGTTAACAGCGAGTCGCCGTAAAAGATAGAGTTGGCACCGGCGTAAAAACACCAGGCTTGCATTTCATCAGACATCGCCGTACGACCAGCCGAAAGCCGAACACGCGACATTGGCATCACAATACGCGCCACCGCAATCGTACGAACAAACTCGAACGGTTCAATCGACTGCACATCTTCAAGGGGCGTGCCCGCCACGCGCACCAACATATTGATCGGTACACTTTCTGGGTGCTCAGACAAATTGGTCAATTGCTGCAACATGCTCGCGCGATCTCGGCGATTTTCGCCTAAACCTAAAATACCGCCACAGCACACTTTCATGCCAGCGGCACGGACACGATCCAATGTATCGAGGCGCTCTTGATACGTCCGCGTGGTGATGACCTGCTCATAATGCTCAGGCGAAGTATCTAAGTTATGATTGTAATAATCCAAACCCGCTTCGCGCAGCACATGCGTCTGATCTGCATCCAGCATCCCCAAGGTCATGCAGGTCTCAAGCCCCATGCCCTTCACCATACGAATCATATCCACAAGCTGGGGCATCGCGGACGCCGGAGGGGAGCGCCATGCCGCCCCCATACAAAAACGAGATGCACCCAGGTTTACCGCTTTTTGAGCTTCCGCCTGCACACAGTCCAACGAGAGCAGTTTTTCCTTCTCCAATCCGGTGTGATAGTGACCGCTCTGCGAACAGTATTTGCAGTCTTCTGGACACGCGCCCGTCTTAATACTCAGCAATGTACTCATCTGTACCGACGCATCGGGAAACTGATGCTGGTGCACAGCACGTGCCTGGTCGATCAATTCAA
>JARRRL010000120.1:0-9406 GCA_037380725.1 Gammaproteobacteria bacterium
CTTATGTGGTCTGTCTTGGCGTTGCCTTATCGGGTCATCAATTGATGCATTATTGGTGGTCTCTGGTGTTATTGGGTATCGGTTGGAACTTCTTGTTTGTTGGTGGCACGGCTTTACTGCCATTTTGCTATTTCCCCAATGAACGATTCCGAGTGCAATCAGTGAATGAGTTTGCCGTCTTCGGTATTCAGGCCTTAGCGGCGTTAAGTTCCGGATGGGTGATCAATCGCTTTGGTTGGGATTCATTGCTGGAAATTTCAATGTTGATGGTGCTTCTGGTTGCCGCTGTTCTCTGGATCAATCGACGCACTGAAGTTGCTCCATTGGCAACTGACATGGTCTAATAAACCGACGTAAATCAGTCAAGAAATATTGACCAACCCTTTCAAGGTGATCTAGCATCCTGTTCGAAGCAAAATCGCTGATTTTCACTATATGGGTTATTTTTCATTTAGGCCAAAGGTACATTCTTTCGTCCTTCTCGTCCTTCTCGTCCTTCTCGTCCTTCTCGTCCTTCTCGTCCTCTCGTCCTCTCGTCCTCTCGTTCCCACGCTCCTGCGTGGGAATGCATAAAGTGGTTTAGCGTTAAAACGATTCTATCAATAATATGAGCATACGTTGCCGGTCGTTCTTCGGGAGAGATCAGAAAAGCACAAAGCGCTAATAAATCAGTGAAGCGTGATTGATCTTGCCAGTGCGGAGAGAGATGACCTTTCGCCTCTTTATAGGCTGATGCAAAGAAGCCGGGATGAATCGTATCTGATCGATCGGCATAGCGGAATAAATTGCCGATATCCATTATAGCTGATCCAGCAAGCGCATATTCCCAATCCAAAATCGCAGTGACTGTGTAGCGTTTGTTGCTGCCATTTTTTGTGATAAGAATATTTTTTTGATTAAAGTCTCCGTGACACAGGACGGGTTGCCTTGGGGCTTCAAGGAGGTGCTGGTGTTCTGTGATACAACTTTCCAGCAAAGCACAATTCTTGTCCCCTAATCGCTCCCTGAGCAGGGCGTTACTGAGGCAGCTGCTCAGAAAGTCGAAGGTCCAGGATGTGTAGTTGTCTTGACTGTCTTTTGTGTGAAAATTTTCATCGAGAAATCCGTAATCTGAAAAGGTAATGCTGTGTATGTCGGCGGCGATTGTGCCTAATTGTTCAGAAATGGCTTTGACATCATATTCTGAGAGTGTGTGGCCCATCTTGGAAAGTAGCGTTCCTTCAACAAATGAAATGGCGGCTACCGAAAACCCATCGGTCCATTCGCTGTTGCTGTGCCAAAGAACCTCAGGAACAGGAATATTGCTTCGCAGCGCTTTCAACTGACGCAGCGTGCAGAGTTCTGAGCTCAGTTGCTTGGGCGTAGGAGAAATTCGAATAATAAACTGATTATTCGCTTCAGTGATTACATGATAATTAAAATTGTTGAAGCCGCCTTGGAGTCGTGTGACGGATTGAAAGGATCTGCAGCCCATTTCTGCTGCAACACGATTGAGAAGGAGCGCTGACTTGTTTAAATTGTACCCGATTGGTCGATCGTAAAGCGCATCAAAATCCATGACTGTCGCCTCATGTAGCCCTCAATAGGGCGGATTAATTATTTGATCATAAATGATGGATGTCGAGAACGCACCTCAAGCGAGGTAGAGGCTCGGCTCAGCGGTTCGTGAAATGACACAGTACAGCCTTATTTTTATAAGGCTATTTGTTTTGCTTTGTGATGTAAATGCTAAGCCGTCTGTGATCTGTGTCGTTTACGATGGCGTATCGGATCAGGTAGAATGCTTTTAAACCACAGGTAAATCAAATAATTTGTGTTTATTATGTTGCAAAATCATTTTTGTGGCAGTTCGAGTACGGCGGGTGGAGCGGGCCTGATTGAAGTATTGGTGGCGGCTGCGTTGGTAGGGCTTGCCGGACTCACCTTTACGACCTTGCAGTTTCAGAGCTTGTCCGCTGCGCGTGATGTGGCTTGGTATGACCAGGCGAATCAAATTGCTTTATCTGCAACTGAGTATTTTTTGGCTAATCCCGAAGGTTGGGCCGTGTATAAGGCTGCCGCTAATTGGGGGCGGGGCTCTCATGGTGCAGGATCGGATTGTGTGGGCCGTCGTCGCTGTGATGCCGCTCAAATGGCGCGTGCGGACATTAAGCGTTTGCAGCGTCATGCTCAGACGCATTTACCCGATGGGCGTGTGTCGGTGTTGCCGTGTGATGGGGGTGGCGCTTCGATGTGTGTTGTGGTTGCCTGGGCTGAATTGTCGCCAAGGGGTTGTCAACGGAACAAGCGTGTTAGTGAGCGGGGCGGGTGTTATCGGATGCCGTTTTATGTCGGGCCTTAAGGTGTGCGTCTGTTCGTGTAATAACGTTCTTGTAAAAACATTTGTGTAATCACATTTATGTAATAACAATTCGTGAAATAACAAAATGAAAAACGCGATGGTGAAAAGATTGTGTCGTTGAGTATCTGTGCGGAAAATAACACGAATGACGGCATTTGTGCGTCGTGTGGTCACAGTCTCGTGGAATTATTGGTGAGCGCCGCCGTTGCGAGTGTGATTGTGTTGGGGGCTTTGCAATTGTATTTGTCCAATCAAGAAGCGGCGCGCTTGCAAAATGCACTGGTGCATTTACATGAAAATGGTCGTTTTGTTTTGCGATTTATGCGTACCGTGTTGCGCTTGGCCGGATCGCGCAATGATTGGCGCGCCATGGGGGCCGGTAATCAGCTTGGGGCGTCCAGTACGCTCAGGATTAAAGCGCCGCCTATTATTTGGTCCATGACGCATGATGGCGTTCGCTTTGACACCTTGACCGTGCAGTATGAGACAGGACCCGATGGCGGAAACACCTGTACCGGCTCTGTCGCCGATCCCAATACCTGGTATTTCAGCCAGTATGATGTCATACCTTTCAGCGGTGATGCGTCGTTGTTGCAATTGGTGTGTCGTACGGGCGTGCTGCAAAAACCGGTTTATGGCGTCGCCGAAACGATACGAACGGTGGGGGCTCGTCAAACGGGGATCCTGGTTGCGGGAGCGGATGCGTTTCAAGTGTTGTATGGCGTGAGGCGGCGCACGATGCTCAGTGGTGGGCCGGAGCGCTATGTGTCGGCCCATGATGTGGATCATGGGCAAGAAGAAGTTTTAACGGTGCGTATTGGCGTGTTGTTGTCTGAGCCCGATTATCATTCGACTGAAATAGCGCGTGTGTTGATGTCGCGGAACATCGAAGTGTTGGATCAACGTTACGATGCGCGTGCGTTGACGGCTGCATTGACGGTCAATGGTGTGCTGCCCTTACGTCGTGTGTTTGAGACAACCGTGTTGTTGCGCAATGGACCGGTTTTGTGGTCCCCGTAGTGCGCGAGAACTCGCCCATTCTTTTATTCAACAGTCATCCATTTTGTTTGTTGCCGATTTAATGTGTTTTTTTCCGCACGCTGCGGTGTGCTGTTGGTGCACTGTTGGTGTGGTGCTGAGGAGCGTTTGTGTGTGAAAAACAATTTTATTGTGGGGCTACCGTGAGGCAATTTTTGAGGCTGATCAGATCAGGTGTGAGTGTTGTTGTTTGTCGCGTTGTTTGTCAGAGATTAGCTCATGTATCTGCGCGTCGGCAGCCGCATGGCTATGTGATGATCACCGCCTTGGTGTTGCTCATTACGCTGATGGGGCTTGCTACGTACAGTTTTAAGGAAAGCGTGTTGGCCTTGCAATTGGCGCAAACGCAACAGGGATTTGATGATCTGGAAGCCGCCGCTGATGCCGCTATGGCGTGTCAGTTGCACGGTGTACGTGAGACGGGTGTTGTGGTGATTGTGACACCAAATTTGGGGTTTGATCAAAAAGTTTCTCGACAACGCTTGCCGCCCCTGGTGTCGGGTTGTGTGCGGAAGCTCACCCCTGTGTTGCATACCGAATTTGGGGCGACCAAGGCGGTGAGTTTGACGCATCGCTGTGGTCAGGCAGCGGCTGATTTACTGGAAGGGTCTGATTTGCAGCGGTTTCAGGCGCAACGTTACGTGACGACCGGTATGGGTTATCGAGATGAGACGCAGGCACCGCAAGCCGTTTATCAACAAGCCTGGGTTCGCGTTGTTCGGCGTGATGAGTCGGTGTTGCCGGAACTGGCCATGCGCCTGCCACGCGCGTGTTCGGTGGGTGTGAAAATTGAGTAATAAAAATTGAGTAATAAAGGTGGTTTGATGATCAAGAGAGTCCAGCATTGCAGCGTGTCTGTGCTGAGTATCGTTGTGGGTGTACTGTGCTGTGTGCTTGCTGTGCCGGTTGGTGCGGATGCGTTTTCATCTGCACCGGCACCGCAGGGTGTACAGGCGGCTGGGCGAACCCCGCGATTATTGTGGGTTGAAAGCAGCGACACGTTACGTTGTGCGATGACGGACGCGTTGCCGTTCGATGCCAATCGCTGTGAACGTGCGTTACCTGATCAACGACGAGCGACGCACTTACGAGATGGACTGCGACGGTGGCTGTTGTCTATACCGGACGAGGCGGTGGTGGGACTGGGTCGGTTTTCGGCGCAGGGCACTGCTTTAGTGGAGCCAGTTGAGTCTCTGGGGCTGGATCGAGGCTGGTCGAATTCAACAACGGCTACGTTGACAGACGCCAATCAGCAGTACCTGGTGCGGGGGCAGCAGCGCGTTGCGACAGCGCAATTGCGTGATTTGGTTTTGGATGCAGGCGATGCAAGCGCTGAGATTCGTTTGATCTTTGAGCAGTTGCGCCTGCCGCCAGCGGCTTACATTGAATCCGCTGCGCTTGTAGTGCGTACGCGGCAGGCTTTGTCTGCGCCGTTGACTCTATCGGTCGCTTTGCAGTCGATCGACCCATACGCCAATGATGTGTTTCAGGCGTTTGATCGTTCTGCTGTCTCGCGTGTGCGTCGTGATCTGGTTTTGCCCATTGCGAATCAGGCGGGAGCCTTGCAGAAAATAGACATCACGCTCTTGATGCGACGCTGGATAAGTCAGCGGACCCAAGCGTGGTGCTTTGGGGAAGGCGTGGGGGTATCGTTGTCTGCGGCGCGCGGGGTCGCTCAAACGGAATCCGTCGCTATAGCCGGTTTTGGGGTGTCGGCTTACGATGCGCCGCGTTTAGTGGTGCGTTTCCGGTCGCCGCCCGAACGGCATGCGTGCGCCATTCGGCATACGGGCGCTAGCGTACGCGCTGAGTCGGATGATGGCGTAATTGTGGGTGTAGGGCGTGGCTCGCGCACCGTTCAGGATGACGCAGCGCTGTTACGTCTTCGTCGTCAACAGCCTGTTTTTATCGTGTTTTCTGATTTTCGTTTTCCGCCGGGTAGCCAGATTCGTGTCCTGAATGCGCGTTTACGCCTGCGCGTCGCTGAAACGCTGCCACCCGCTGCGCGCGTGCAATTGACCGCGTGGCGTGTACCCGCTGAGTCGGGTTCGGGGAAAGTTGTCCAGTCGCTTGAAACGGTGTTGTTGCAAAATGCGAAAACCGGTAATCGTTTGGATTGGCGTCTTGACGGTAAAGGAGGTGGTGCAGGAAATAGCGCGGGAAGCGGTGCAGGCCGTGTCGGATCGACACTGGTATCGCCCAATCTGGATCAAGTGTTGACGCCGGTATTGGGTGATCGCGCTTGGCGTAGTGGGGATACGCTGGTGATTGGTTTAGTGCCACAGCGTGATGGCGGAGCCTTGGCCGCTTTTCAATTGGGTGCGGACGATGCGCCATCTGTGGACGTCAGTTGGCGTGGCGTGTATCCCATGGCAGATATGCGTACGCATCGACAGCGGTTGTTGGAAGCGATTGATACCTTGCCCGCAGAGGGCGCAGTGGGTACGGCCAATCAGGTGCTTGATGCGTATCAATATGTGAGTGGCAGGGATCCTTGTCAACCATGGCGGGTGACCACGCTTTTTTCGGGTGAAACGGCGCGTGGTGCGATCATTGATCGCAATCATATTCCGGATTGGGTTCAACAGAATGCAGCGGTGCTTGATGCGCTGGGTGGCGCTGCAGGGAGTGCGTTCTCTGATGAGGTGGATACGTTACGATCTGGGACAGCTTTGATGCATTTTCTGGCGCAGACTCAAGCAAGGTCGCCAACTGGCTCGCAACGCGTGAGTACCTTGCTCACTGTCCCTACGTCGATCGATGCGTTGAAACCCGCTGCCTCAACGTCATCTTCGAAGAAATCAGCAGGAGCAGGATTTTCGCCAGTGTTGTTGTCTTTTTTTGAACCGTCAGCGCGGGTTTTTTGGCGTGGCAATGTACGCCGATTTCGGTGGGATTGGGCGGCGGGTCGGCTGGTGGATGCGCACGGTAACCCGGTATTGGAATCGAGCGTACCGGGCGTGCAGCGCGTGAAACCGAACGTGGTGGATCAGTGGTCGGTGTCATCGCTCGGGGGAAAGTCTCCAGGTGGAAAGCCTCAAGGTGGAAAGCCCCAGGGGGGCGGGCCGTCGGGTGATGCGATTGCGCGAGATGGTGTTGCAAGTGCTTTACCCACATCGTATGCGTCTGCGCCAGCGCGTCGGCTTTATACGTATACAGGGGCATACCGCGAAAAAGGTTATGCCCAAACGCCCGTGTCGGGTGTGCTGCGCAACGGTGAATGGCATGGTGTGGATGTGAGCCAGCCCGAACACGCGATTCAATTCCAAAAACCGCTTATACAGGCTATGGGCATTGCACAGTATGATGTGGCCACACAGCGTCGAGTTATAAATTGGTTGCGTGGTGGTGCGAAGGGGGAAACCGTGGCGACGCGCTTGGGTGCCTTTTTGTCTGCGGAACCCGTGTGGGTGAATTTTCCGACACCGGCGCATGCCACGGTGTTTGTGGGTTCCAATCAGGGCCTGTTACACGCAATTGATGCGCAAACGGGCCAAGAACGATGGGCGTTTATGCCCCCCCGTTTTTTACCTAAGGTTCCGCGTTGGTATCAAGGTGGTCGCGTGGCGCAAGACGATGGCGCACACGATTCGTTATTGTATGGGTGGTCGGGTCCGTTGACGGTGTGGCGCAGCGAGGTAAGCGCTCCACCGCCACTCAATGGCGGCGCATCACCAACGCCTACGGTGCGTGTTATGTTGTATGGTGGTTGGGGGCGTGGTGGGCGTGGCTTGATCGCATTGGATGTATCGGACAGCGCACCAGACAATCTGGCGCCCAAACCCCGCTTGCAGTTTGAAATTCGAGAGTCGGATGCTGGACCTTACGCACGTTTGGGCCAAATTTGGGCGAAACCGACCTTGGCCCGATTGCGAGTGAGCAAAGGAGGGCGTTCGGTCATTCGTCCAGTATTGGTTTTCGGGGGTGGTTACGATCCACGCTTTTTTGATGGCGAGACGAGGCATTTCAACCGACCCTCTGTGTCGACACGGGGCAACGCCATTTATGCGGTGGATGCGGTGGATGGTACCTTGTTGTGGTGGGCGTCCTCGCAGGCCTTGGGGCAGGTGTTTCGCGTGACGTTTTCGGATGCGTCAGCCGCTCCCTCCTCTACAACAACACCCGCACCAACACCCACACCGCCAGTACGCATTAAACGCATAGCGGATTTGGGCGGTGTGGGGCGTGAAGCGCGGCGGTTTTTCGAAGCGCCCAGTGTGGCAGTAACGCGATCATCAAGTGGCACAGCCCAGTTGGCGCTGGCCTTTGGCTCGGGAAATCGGGCTTTACCGACGGATCGGTTTCTGACGGATGGCTTGTTTGTGGTTTTTGATGATTTGTTTGAACGGTCAGCTCAAACGCGCCGTTTTCGGCGCGCGGTCGATTTACCTCTGGTGCAAGATGGTCAGGTGAAGGGGGCGTCAATGCCCGCTGTTGAAGCGGGGTGGCGATTGATGTTTGGCAACAAAGGGCGAAAGGGTGAAAAAGTATGGGGAGCGCCGCTCATTCATCGTGGCGTGCTGTATGCCACAACGTGGACCCCTTTCAGCGGGACGCCAGCGCGCACAACGGTGTGTTCATTGCCGAATGATTTGGGCCAGACGCGCCTTTACCGTATGCAAATAGCTCAGGGTGAAGCGGTGTTATCTGGGGGGAGTGGTGCGCCTGCCGCTCAGTGGCAGTCTGGCGAGCGATCTCGACCCATTGCGCACGCGGGTCGTTTTCCCTCAATGCAGGTGCTCATCGATCAAAACCCAAGTAATAAGCCAAGCAATAAAAAAAGCAATAAGACGCATTCAGAACAGTGGGTGATGATGGTGGGAACGGAGGTGATTCCATTGGTGCCGTCCTTGGATTCGGAGCGCGTTATTAAAACCGCGTGGCGTCGTATTCGATAAGGTATTCTCGAATGAATTCGAGAACTTCAGTTCAGACAAAAAATAATGAGAATAGAGCGATATGAGGACTGGGTGTGAACGTCGGGTGCGTGAATGTAGGGTGTGTGAACGTGAAAAAGGTAAAAAACATGAAAGTGGTGTGACTTTGGTGGAATTGATGTCGGTGTGTGTCATCGTGTCCATCGTGTTAGTGCTGGCGGTGCCGGGTTATCGCTTTCATCTGATTCGCTCCTACCGGGATGCGGCTCGAGCGGAGCTGGGGCAATTGTTGTTGCGCATTGAGCGTTTTCGCGTGGTGACGTCCAATGGGGTGGTGGCACAACCGATCGCGGTGAATACCTTGTTGACGAGCAGTAAAGCACGTGAACGTTACGATTTTAAGTTGAGCCCGAATCCACCCTTGCGCACCGACGCCTATCGTTTAATCGCAGTGCCTAAGGCGAATTCGCCGCAGAAGGGGAATGGCGCTTTGAGTCTGCTGTCGGATGGAGTCGGGTGCTGGTATAAGGGTCGCGATCGCCCCGCCAATTTTGCGTGTCAGGGTGCTGCGTTGCCGTGGTAATTCACCGTCGGTTTTAACAGCTGGATTTTAACAGTTGGGTTTTAACAATTGGGCTGTGCGGGGTGGGGGTCGATGCGAGTGCGTCCAATGCGAGAGACCACGATATGCGGGGTTAATTGAGCGTGGCGATTCGGCGGAACGATAGCAAGACGACCGGCGATGGACGCCAAGGGACCTGCTCCACTGGTGCGGAAATAACGCCGGGAACAGCTGTGAAGTTGAAAACCCTGATTGTCTTGGAGTGGTTGGTGATACTCCAGTAGGGTTTCGTTGGCGTCACGCGTGCGGTTATGGTTTGTGTCTTCAAAGCTCATGAAGCCGGTAGTCCAGTTTTGTTGGCAATGCGTGTGGTCGCTGGTGCCGCAGAGCACAACTTCAGTTCCACGGTTAATGGCGTGGATTTTCATGCGGGCGAAGCTGCCTTGAAGCGTGCTGATGGCTTGACGTACGGTTTGTTTAGCACGCAGCGTCTCGAAACTGGGTATGGCCATGGCGGTGAGGGTGCTTAGGAGCAAAATTGTGGTGAGGCATTCAATTAATGTTAGGCCGTATGCCCGTTGTTTTGAG
>JARRRL010000121.1:0-7395 GCA_037380725.1 Gammaproteobacteria bacterium
GCACGCTGATGGGCAGTCCATGTGGATCACGCTGGTTGTCCTGCACCAGTCGAAAGGCGCGCAGATAATTGGTGACTTCTTCGACATCGTCTGTGTTGCTAACGGCGAATCCCGCTTCCTCGTCAAACAGGTCAGTTAACGTGGCCTGGGTACCCTCTATCTGCGAGGTGAGCAACGCCTCCTTGCGGATGGCGCTGTACAGCAGCCAATCAATCGACGGTACCAGCCCCGACACCGCAGACAGGCGACCCAGTGCCAACTTGGCCTGTTGGTTCAGGTCTGTGTATGCCTCTAAAGTCAGCGCCGGGTTGTCAGGTGGTAATAGATGTGGCACGAAGGCCCTAACCGTTTCTCCTAATGTCGTCGAGATGGCGTAAGTGCCCGTGATTCGCTTCATAATTCGCTTCATAGAAAAGTTATCTTTAATACAACGTACTCTTATTAAAGCATTCTTTAATAAGAGACACCAGTATTAAAGCACTCTTTAATCAAGGTGCGTAATCCGACGTATGATGAGCACCTTTCACAGCTCAAGCATTGCCTAATGATTTTTTAGCTCAGGCGCTCATATTGAGTCAATGAGGACCTCACTTTTCAGATAGATTCGCCCTTGAGTTTGAGTACATATGAATTGTGCAATAATCGATCAAGTATCACATCAGCGAGCGTGGAATCATCGATGAAACTGTCCATTTGGCGATGGAGGGCTGATGATGCTTGATTGAACCCCGTGCCGGTCCTCCAGGATTTCAACGCAAAAAATACATACAGTACCAACATAATTGACATACACAACGATCTATTCTAGGATTCTTTAACTGTATATAAATACAGATAATATAACATCAAGATCGCTATGACGAATCCTCGAAACTCGCTCATCAGCTTAGAAGACACACCTTACTACCACGTCGTTTCCAGATGTGTGCGTAGATCATTTTGTGCGGTCTAGACACTTTATCTGGCAAGAACTTTGAACATCGCAGACAATGGATCGCAGACCGGCTGATGCTGCTCGCTACAGCCTTTTCGATTGAATATCCCTTTCAGACTTGAGGAATACTTACAACTCGTCGATTGGACCGGAAAATTCTACGGGATGACAAAAACGGTTACATCCCTGAAAATAGTCCTCCTATTTTAAAGCGTCCTAAAATCGACACCAAACAATGGATTTATTGCACCCAACATTTTGAGAGTCGACTTAAAAATTTGTAGGGAAATATCACTCAATCCAGAAAGCCTGCCAGAGCATGAATCGTCACTGGGCTCAAGGTATGCGGAACTGCCAAATGGCTTTTGCATAAAATTTGCCCTTCCCCGCTACGCATCAACTCCAGTCAAGTTTGACTGGAAGCAAGCTACTCTGCCGCAGGGCGTTTTTGCAGTTTACGCTGCAAGGTGCGGCGGTGCATATTCAGGGCGCGGGCGGTAGCGGAGATATTACCATCGTGTTTCATCAGTACGTGTTGCAAATGTTCCCATTCCAAACGATCTACCGACAAGGGTTTTTGGTTGACGGGGGGAACCTCCTCGACGGTGTCCTTATCCTGTAACAGGCTGATGATGTCAGTTGTGGTGATGGGCTTGCACAGGTAATTATCCGCGCCCCGTTTGATGGCGTCCACTGCGGTGGCCACGCTGGCGTAGGCGGTGAGCATTACGACCCGTGCATCGGGCTGTTGTTGCAGAATTTGTGGTAATAGTTTCAGTCCACTTTCGCCATCCAGGTTCAAGTCCAGCAGGATGAGAGCGTACGTACTGTGTTCCAGCAGTGTCAGTGTTTCCTGCTCAGTGCCCGTGGTGTTTACTCGGTAACCTTTGCGTTGAAGTGAACGAGACAGGGTGGCGGTGAATATCTTGTCGTCGTCTACCAGTAACAAATTCGGTAGGTCTAGGGCCCTGTCGATGCTCATGTGCTGCTCTCCCCGAGTAATAAGGGTAACCAAACATCAATGACGGCACCGCTTTCTGCTGGAATCAATTGCAAAGCGCCGCCCAGGCGATTGATGGTGGTGTGGGAAAGAAATAATCCCAAACCCAGGCCATCGGTACGCCCCGTATTAAACGGTTTCCCCAGCTGTTGGCGGACGATCTCGGGAATGCCTGGTCCAGTATCAATAATGCGAATGCAGAGCCGATCATCGTGTAGCCTGAGTTGCAATTGGGGGTCTGCTTGGCTTTCCTGGACGGCGTTGTCCAGCAGATTCAGCAGCGCCAATTCCAGGGTTTCATCGCCTTCAATCACCACGTGTGGCAGTGGAGCGGTGAGGATGTTGAGTTGACGGGCGGGATGTAACAAACTGAATTGTTGGCGCAGTTCGTTGATCAAATCGGCCACTGGTAAGGGGCTGCGTGTATTATTCCGCAGCTTATCGGCCCGGCGCATCATGTCGCGGAGTATGGTTTTGCAGATCTGAATTTGTTGTTTCATGGTGTTCAGATCGTTCGTGACATCGGACGAGAACTCCTTGCGGTCTGCGAAGGATTCCTGAAGGTCCTCCAACAGTATGGCGACGGTGGAAAGCGGCGTGCCAAGCTTGTGAGCGGTGCCTGCGGCAAAGGTAGCCATGGCGATAATTTTTTCATTTCGCAACATTTTTTCCTGCTGTTGAGCAATGCGTTGCTGCTGCGCGCGGGAGGTCAACGCCAAGGGCAGAATTAACCCTAAAATCAGTAATACGGAAACCAGAAAAGTCAACCACATCCCGGTAAGGTGTAATTGCATAAAGTGTTGTTCCTGACCGTTATAGTGATTGGGCTCCAGCGGAACAAATAATTGCGTCAGCAAGGTGTAGCACAAGAGCACCATCAGTGCGACGATGCTGGTGGCTTGCCAGCCCAGCAACGCGGCGCTCATGGCTAGCGGTACAAGCAGAAGGGAAATGACGGGGTTGGTGTGGCCTCCGGCTCCATAGAGATACCAAACGAGCAGAGCAATGGAACCGAGCAAGAGCAGGAGGTACGCGCCCACGCTACCCCCTCCCGGATGGCGGCGAGCGAAGAATAAAGTTATCAACGTTAATACGGCTTGTGCGGGGAGCAATACCCAATAGACGCGATCGAGCAACCAGGCATACTGTGAGGGGAATGCCACACTCGTGAGCAGGATCACCGCGAACTGAATGGCCATGTAGCAGGTTAAGAAACGCAGACTGTTCGGTTGTAGTGTTTGTTTCAGCCAGTGGCCTTCTGCGGCTGGATCCGACGTGTCGGAGGGAGTGCAGTTTGTCATCGTTGCGACCAGAGTGTTTCTTGCCAGACCAGCCCTACGGCGAAACGATCGGTACTGTCTTCTTGGCTGTTATCCCGTGTCCACTCACAGCGAATCAGGAAGGTATCCGTGGCATGCCACGCATACAGGAAGGTCGTGCGCGTAGGTTCTCGATCATTATACAGATTTGCGATGGAAGCTAAACTGGGGGCTCCGGCTCCGATTAAGGTATTGTCCAGCGCCAAATGTTCCCAACGTACACCCAGTTCGTGTTGGTGTTGGCGCAGAGCGGTTTGTACCCAAGCGCCACGGTGTGTGCCGATGTGATCGGCTTGGTGGGTGCTGTCTTGTAGGCTCCCGTCTACATCTGCTTGAATCCATTCGGCTTGCAGTTGCCACTGCCGATCTGATGTTAGCGTGTGATCAAGGCGAAGGAATGCGCCAACGAGTTCGCTGCGCCCACTGAAACTGACTTCGGGTGCCGTGACGGTCGCGCTGCCGTGGGTGTGTCCGCTGAGGTAGCGGCTGTCCAGACGCTCGTCCGCATCCGCTTGCAACCACCAGATACCCGTGCGCCAGCGCGAGCGTCCCCACTGTTCCTGATGATGCAGGAAGACATTGAAGCTGCCACCGTTGTCACCCGGTGTGGCGGGAAAGGCTGAGCCGCGCCAGCTTTCCGCGCCTAGAATCCAATCCTGCCATTGCCAGCGGGCACGCAGACCTTCGTCATTTAACTGACGTCCCAGAAGGACATCTAAGGCTAGAGGGCTTTCACTGAACAGGCGGTTACTCGCGTGTTCAGCATTACTTGGCGTCATCTCTGCCGCTGAGCGACCACCTTCCAAGTTCAGTCGACTGTCCCCAATAAAGAATGTATAGCCCGCATAGGCGTGGTGAATCTCGGCTTCATTGCCATTGTCGTGACTGGAGATTTGCAGTAGGCCATAAATACCGTTTTCGCTGTTGTGCTGGATCGTCAGATTAGCGTCATCCAGTGAGGTGCCTTTTTCCACCGGATACGCTTCGCCGCCCATGAGAGCGCCAGGGATTTGCCAGACGCCGCTTTCCTGCAGCTCGGCACCGTCGTTGCGCCACGTGGCGCTCAGGGCAGCAGAGACTTTGGAGCCCAGTTCGTCATCTTGGCGCGAGTGGGCGTGAGCAAGGCGGTTCATGCTGCTTAGGCACGTCAGAACGCAAGCCAGGCTGCAAAGGACGGTTTTTTTCATGATTTGTTTTTTCATGAGTTGTTTTTTCATTGGGTAGACCAAGGGTTACTGAACCGGGGCGTCGTGGTAAATTCGGTGTCAGTGAGACTTTTCAAAAAAGCGATGAGATCTGATTTTTCTTGATCGGTCAGTGTGAACCCGATGATGAAACTGTCCTTGAACGGATTGAGTCGCCCATCGCCCGCGTGCGGGCCGCTGGTGATGTTACGCCCGCCGGCGGCATAAAAATCCACAACGGCTTCCAGCGTGTCGATGCTGCCATCGTGCATGTAGGGTGCGGTCAGCTCGATGTTGCGCAGTGAAGATGCCCGGAATTTCCCCATGTCGGCAGGGTCGCCGGTGAGCTCGATTAAGCCGCGATTACCGTCGGGAAAGCCTCCGTTGCCATCGACATTGTACAGCCCCGTGTTGTGAAAAGGTCGTTCGATAAAGGCGATGGTGCGGTCTACGGTGGAATCGGAAAAATTGTAGCTACCATGGCAATGGAAGCATTCTGTTCGTTCGCTGAAAAATAGCGCCATGCCGCGTTTGGCGGCCTCGGATAAGGCGCTGGGGTCGCCCTGTTGGAAGCGATCAAATGGTGCGTCAAAGGACGTTAAACCACGCACAAAACACCCGATTGCCGCAATGATATTGTTAAGCGTAATGGGACTGCCTTCGTCAGGAAAGGCGTCTGCAAACAAATCGGCATAGCGGGGTTCGTCGATAATGCGCTGTAATACCTCGTCTTGATTGCTGTCGTTAATACCTTGTTCGACGGGATTTTCTCCGAACAAGGGTGCCTGCATTTGTTGCTCCAAACTCAACAAGACTGAATTGGCCCAGGTGAGGGTTGCGTTGTAACCGGCGTTGGTGAGTGTTTGGGCGTTGCGGGGATGTAAATCCCCCGTGGAGCCGACTGCCACCACGAGACCATCGGTGAAAGCTTTTTCCTGTTGGTGGCAGCTGCCGCAGGATTGCGTGCCGTTCCCGGATAAGCGAATATCATAAAACAAGTGCCGCCCCAACTGAAATTTGGCCTCGGTCATGGGGTTTGTGGTGGGCTCAACGGGCAGTGGTAGATCCTCTCGCACTCGCCAATTGAAAGCCGTATTTTTGACTTCATTATCATCGATAATGGTTGTTCGGCTACCGCCGCAGCCCGCTAACCCGAAGATGGCAATGAAAGCGAGCGCGGCAAAGGTGTGGTTGCTCTTCATAGTGATCACACATTATGGCGCTTAATGATGGGCGCATGATTCAGTTTCCTGATGACCAGACGACGGAAAAAACGTGTTGGGAGAATGCATTTTCGCCCGTGGCCAAATCCAGGCCCAATTGGGTAAAAATCTCATTGCACTCAGGGTCCGTCAAACCTGACATGCAGCCTTTATTGCCGCCTGTGTCGGTGCCAATGTCGTTGTTAAGGACCAGGGCGCCGTAATCCAATCGCACGCTGTTCTTATCGGTATCGAAATTATTGAGGCTAATTTCCGCTCGGTTGCTGTTTTGGCACGTTGCAACGGTGCTGTTGGCGGGCAAGGAACAATTTTGGCTGCCCAAATGAAAATTCCAACTTGCCAAATCGACGCCACCGTTTGGAATCACATCCAAGCGCATAAATTTGTAACCAGAAGTCCAGCCCCAGTTGAGGTTGATTACGTTGAAAGGGCTGACCGTTGCTTGTTCCAGGTGATTGAGCTCTTCGGGGATGCCCACTGTAAAACGCAGACCGGTAAAGGTGAGACTGCCGTCAGGAACGGAGCCGGTAATGGCCGTGTGTGTCTCCGTATTACCGGTGCAGGAGCCGGTGGCGTCCTCAAAATCCAGTAGCGCTACGCCTTGAGCCTGCCAGACATTACTGTCCAGTGTCATGCTGACTTCAGTGCCAGTATCCGTTACCAGACGAAGGTTGTGTACGTAGAAACGAAAGTCTTTAACGTTGAGGTCCGAATTACCTGCTCCCACATTATGATAAGTGGAGCCACAATCCAGTGCTTCGTCGCCGATCGTAGCGTTAAAATTAATGGCTACACTCTTGGGGGTGATGCTGCCGCCCTGATCGGTATTACCCTTTTCCTCGCCTCCTCCGTCGCCGCCACAGCCACTCAACAATAAAAAGGCAGGCAGTAGAATTGTGTATCGATACATGGTAGTTCTCCCGATTTAACGCGTTCACTCGACGAGTGCGGTGTAGGGTGACCAGTGAAAACCGACTACAGCGTGGGCGGCCTCAGTGAGGCGGGCAATTGCCCGTTCACTGGTGCCCTTTCGAGTGCAGTGCTTGAAGTCAGATCTGCTGTTTGCAGTGCTGATGTGAGGGAGGCTCCCGGCGAGGCTTGCTGACGCGAGGCGGGTGAGCTTCCGCCACAGCTGGTCAGCAGTAGGGCGGCGATGATGACAGAAAGAGCGGTTTTCATATAAATAATCTCACTTTTTGATCCCAGGCGCAGTAATCCGCTACGCGTTGCTGTCCAGCGTGCGCATACAACTCACTAGTTCATTCAATCACTATTTTATCCAACCACTATTTCGCCCAATCAATATTTTACCCAAAAAGTGGCACCATCATGGATTTCACTCAACGGAGTGACGCTACTGTCTGTCTCAATCATGGCTTTGATAGTCGGGTTGCTGCTGTATGCGGCGCCGTTCCACCAAACAATTTCTGCATCATCAAAAATGCTCATGTCATGCAGATGCTGATCGACAACCGTGGAATATTGGTTCCAGCCAGCGTGTCGGGTGGGGTACACCATCAGTATTGGTGCCGGGTTGCCGCCCGTATCGCTGCTGTTGTGATCATGTCCACCGGCGGGCGCTTGGTCCCAGGCAACGGACACTTCTTCATCACCGTTTAAGCAGTATTGAATGGTGGGTAGCGCGATCTGCGTAAAGGGGGCATCGGGCATTTGCGCACGGAATTTCACGCTGTAGTAATGGGTGTCGTCGTCCAGCACCGTGTCGGCAGGTTTC
>JARRRL010000122.1:0-7363 GCA_037380725.1 Gammaproteobacteria bacterium
CAACCCACTGATCTGCATCAGCTACCTGCTCGTGCTATCCACATTGATTTCACTGGGTATGTGGCAACTCAAACGGCGTGCACTGAAACTTCACCATAACACAAAGGTTACCGCCTTTTTAGCACGCCAGCATGAACCTGTGGATCTGTCCAAGGCCCTCTCGGCATACGCCGAACTGGGTCCATACGCCTCTGATGTTTCCGTTCAGGTTCAGGGCACCTTTTTGCCCTCACCGATTATTTTTCACGATAATCGCATCCTGAACCACCACGTCGGTTTACACGCATTAGCGCTTTTTCGACCATCGAATCACCAAATGCCTACCGTCCTGGTAAACCTAGGATGGGTCAGTTGGCCTGGAACAGACCGCCGACACCTGCCCACTGTTCGTTTACCCACTGAATCACAAGCGCTCATCGGCACACTCTTTGCCCCTAATCCCAAGCTGTGGACATTGGAACACGAGGTTCCCGCTCCCACCCACACAGGCTGGTTGCTACAAAAAATCGATCTGGCGCAAATTCAAACCACATACGGCACACCACTCGCTCCGTTTACGCTACGTCTCAAACCGGACTCCTGGCCCCGTGATGTACTCATTCCCGATGCAGGCACGCCTGAGCAACCCATTCGCCATTTCACCACCACAACACAATGGCCAGTGAGTCCAGAAAAACACCTAGGATATGCGTTGCAATGGTTTACCATGGCCCTGGTTCTTTCTGGCCTTTTTATCCGTTTTAATTTTCAGCGCCGCCATCATTTCGTCGTTGACGACCACAAACCATGATGACGCATCACATTTGATTTCAAATTAAACTATTATAAACCTCTTTATAATTACACTGACAAACGCGACAAGCTCTATTACCATACGCGCTGACCTGTGTCGTCGCATTCCTCACCACTTTTTATCTACATTATTGGTCTACGTTATTTTCAGAACGGCGAGCCTTTGCACACTATGGAAAACATTGAGGGAAACAATCAAATCAATTCGAACGCCTCTCACCAGAGTAACACGTTACGCCATCAACGCATCACGCTGCTGCTCGTTCTCGGTGTATTTTTACTACCGGTTGTCGTTGCTTACATGCTCTTGGCAACGGGCTGGTGGCAACGCGTTGGCACCAGCAATCACGGCGAACTCATTCGCCCCTCTTTTCACCTCGCGCCCGCTCTGCACAAGCGTTTAGTCAACACGCACTCCCCCAAACCCTGGATTATCTTAACTTTGACGAACGCCGCCTGTACCGCAAGTTGTCAAAATGCACTGATGCTGGCCCGACAAACCCAAACTCTGATGGGTCCAGACCAACATCGCGTCAAAATTGCCGTGATACACACAGCCCCTTTAGCAGCAAACGCTCAAGCCTTTTTGGCGCGCGACACATTCTCACAGCTCGAACAATTCAAACTGAATGCCCAAAACCCCGAACTCAACACCCTGTACGAACACCTGCCATCATGGCGCCCCACCGCCACCAGCACAGAAACAGACTTACTGATCATTGATCCCTTGGGAAACGCGGTGATGCGCTACCCCGTATCCACTGATGAAAAACAGGCCATTTTAGACGGTCGAAATTTTGTGAAAGACTTGAAACAATTGCTGAAACTCTCACGAATTGGGTAAAACAACCCGAAGAAAGCCTGACAGGGACTCGCTATGCCTCACACGCAACACAACGTCGCGCAACGAGACACACAGAACGCGGCGTCAAATAGGGTGGGTAAACGACTGGCTCGGTTCGGTCTGCTCGTGAGCATCGTCGTCATTGCACTCGGCGCCTTCACTCGCTTAACGGATGCGGGATTGGGGTGTCCAGATTGGCCTGGTTGTTACGGCCAACTGATCGTGCCACAGCATCCCACTCACACCTCAGAAGCCAACAGCCTCTATCCAATGAGACCGCTTGAGCACGCCAAAGCGTGGGCCGAAATGATTCATCGCTACGTCGCCGGCACACTCGCGGTGTTGATTTTTTCATTGTGCGCACTGCACATCAAACACCGCACAGCGCAACGCACCTTGACGACGTGCCTGGCAATCTCCGTCATTGGACAGGCCGCCCTCGGTATGTGGACCGTAACACTGGGACTGAAACCCATTATCGTCACCGCTCATTTACTCGGTGGGTTCACGACATTCAGTTTATTATTCGCTCTCACACTGCGACAAAGCACCGTCATGGCGCGACTCACCTCCTCTCAGCTTCCTGGTACTCCCGTCAGTCGCTCACTGCTGACCATGGCGTTCCTCGCGTTGGTCCTACAAATCACATTGGGCAGCTGGACAGCGGCGAACTATGCCGCGACCGTGTGCACAACATTACCCATCTGCCACGGCAACTGGATCGAGCACCTCAACTTCACCGCTGCGCTCAAACTCTGGGGTCACGATGTTTCACCTTACACCCAGGGCGGAACTAGCGCCTACGAATACGCACAACACCTCTCGCTAGACACCAAAATCACCATTCACGTCTTGCACCGATTCGGCGCTGTGTTCGCGAGTACACTGATATTACTGTGCGCCGGTCATCTGTGGCGTCGCAGTCCTCACTTAGCAAGTGGTCTCATTCTGCTGTTGATCCTTCAAGTGGGACTGGGCATCACGAACATCCTCGCTCTGCTGCCTTTAAGCATTGCTCTGCTTCACAATCTCGTGGCGGCCTTATTATTGGGGTGGATGCTACTCAGCGTGCTGTGGACATACCAGCAACCGTGTCTCGCCAAGCACGTTTCGCTCGACTCCCGCAACGTTCAAACTCGACCACTTCCGACTTCGACCCACAAGACAACAGCATGATGACTGAAACCGCGAAAACACCCTCGAAGACTGAGCACGTCTCGTCACGCTCTCGCTCAAACTCACCAGCAACCACGTTGCCAGCAACCTCGCTGATGGTCTGGTCACCCCTGCGCGGTGCCTGGCGTGATTACTTCGAATTGACCAAGCCGAAGGTCGTTCTGCTGATGCTGGTCACTGTATTAGTTGGCATGTATTTGGCCACGGACAGCGCCGTACCACTCGACACCTTAATTTATACCCTGCTTGGTTTATCCTGCGGGATGGGAGGCGCCGCCGCCATTAACCACGTGGTGGATCAACACACCGATCGGCTCATGAAACGGACAGGACAGCGCCCCATAGCCGCCGGCAGGCTGAATGCAAAACGCGCGCTGATTTTCGCCATTACGCTGTGCACAGTCTCCATTCTTATATTAGATATCCGGGTGAATCGACTAACCGCCCTCCTCACTCTCTGCGGCGTCATGGGCTACGCGGTGGTTTACACCCGATTTCTAAAACGATCGACCCCCCAGAACATCGTCATTGGCGGCCTCGCGGGTGCGATCCCGCCTCTTCTGGGTTGGACAGCGGTCACCAATAACGTACACCCCTACGCCTTGTTATTAGTGCTGATTATTTTTGTCTGGACACCACCACACTTTTGGGCACTTGCTGTGCACCGACACGAAGAATACGCGAAAGCGGATATCCCCATGTTACCCGTTACACACGGCAAAGCGTTCACGAAATCCTGCGTTTGGCTCTACACCTGGCTCATGGTTGCCGCCACACTGTTGCCCTTCGCGACGGGCATGTCAGGCGCAATTTACCTTTCCGCAGCACTGGTGCTCAATAGCATATTTGTGTACTACGCTGCGCTTCTGAAATGGCGTGAAGCACAACATCCCGGGATCGCCATGAAAACATTTGGCTACTCAATAATCTATTTATTTGCTCTGTTTATATCTTTATTAATTGATCATTATTATCGAATAGGGTGAAAATAAAAACCAAAATGGCCAAATCAAGTTCTATCGTTGACTATTATGCGCCAAAATAGCCCCCCCAGTATATTAAAATGGATCAATCTTTCTACATCGCAGAAAATTGATCCATACTAGCTGCTGGCGGTCTTGCCTTTTTTCTCTGGCTTTAAACTGATCGTGGGTACACGGAGTGTATGGTGTGTAGTTTTCAGTATTGCAAGATCCAATGGCAATACTTATGCTAGCGCCACCTTGGTGGATACAACATTAAATCACTTATCCAAAGTTCTTGGGGGAATTTGTTTATGCGTATGACTCAATCACTCAATCCAATCTTATTCGCGGCCATCACGGTCGGTACGACTGGATTCGCTTTTTCTACAGCAGCTCAAGCGGGTGCATCGGCTAGCGTTGGGGTAGCTAACCTCTACTTGTTCCGCGGTCAAAATCTCAGTAATTCTGCACCACAAGTCTATGGCAGCCTGGACTACGAACACGAAAGCGGCCCCTACGCGGGAATCTGGGGCTCCAGTGAAGGGGCCGCCGGTGGTCAAGAGTATGATGTGTATGTGGGCTTCAAAGGTGAAGTGAATGATTTTTTCTTTGACGTAAACTTTACAGCATACGAATACCCATCAAATACCGCCACCGGAGGAAGTGGACAAAATTCAGCCAACGATTTTGGTGATTTCTCCGAATTTATCCTTAAATTTGGCACCATGGGCTTTTCATTTACCTTAGTAGACAGTCTTCAAGGCGAAAACAGCTCAGACCCTGACTCCAAAGATGCAGGATATAATTACTATGCCCTATCGTACGACACCGACGTGTTTGGAGCCACTGTTGGGCATCACAATTTTCCCGGCACACCCGATGACACCAACATGACACACCTGGATTTAAATTACTACGCGACCGATGAACTGACGTTCACCCTGTCTCAGGTCGTCGACCAAGATCCCGATAAAAGGGATGAAGCGGCTTTCAACGACGACTTATTGTTTGTTGTAAATTGGAGCAAATCCTTCGATCTGTAACCGTGGAACAAACGCGTTACATTGAAATCGTAAAAGGGCGCTTAAAGCGCCCTTTTTTAAACCATCCAAAGCCTCAAATTCCACAAACAGCACACACGCCATGAGACGACTGTACCTCATCACCAATGACGCAGACTGCCCCACTGAGCGCCAACTGGAACGCGTGGTGACACACGCGTTAGCGGCAGGCGTGACCTGGGTGCAATTTCGTACCAAAGCAGGCGCCAATACCCCTTTTCCAAGCGTCGCGGCTCGAATACGTGTGTGCGAAAAACTGAAAAAAGCCTGTGACGCCGCTGGCGCGCTCCTGTTTGTCAACGACGATCTGGCATTGGCTGAATACTGCGGCACACACCTACATCTGGGTCAAAGCGATACGCCCCTCACGGATGCGCGCTCACGCCTCCCCGCTCCCATTCTGATCGGCGTC
The DNA here is from genome assembly GCA_037380725.1 of Gammaproteobacteria bacterium. Classification (GTDB taxonomy): domain Bacteria; phylum Pseudomonadota; class Gammaproteobacteria; order Pseudomonadales; family JANQJO01; genus JARRRL01. Next base: position 5,251 of record JARRRL010000122.1, read on the forward strand.
ACGTGCCACGATCAATTAGCCTTGGCCCAAACAGCCGTCGCACAGGGGGCGAATTACGTCTCCTTCGGCGCTTGTTTTCCCTCTCCCACAAAGCCACACGCATCGAGTACCGATCTCGGCGTTTTTCAGCGCGCCAAAACGCTGGGTGTCCCCACCGTCGCCATCGGCGGCATCACCGCACACAATGCCGCAGACGTGTGGAAAGCAGGTGCAGACGTCCTCGCCGTATCGCACGCCATACTCCGTGCAGACGACGCCAACACCATTACGCGTGTGTGCAAACAGATTCTCACAGCCGAACACGGTTAACGGTCACTCAAAATGCAAAATTAAGCACACAAATCAATATGGTGATTCGCAGCATCCAACGACATAATATGCATGCGCGGGTCGAACGCCACCACAATGGGATCCCCGACGTGACACATTTATCTGACACGTTTACATTGTACCCATATACATTGTACCTATATACATAGTACCCATCTAAGCGACCCACACATTCATCAAACCCTGTAGGCAGTGCACACGTTATGACAACATCTTCCAAGATACACCAATCTGAAATGGCCTTCGAACGCGCTCAAAAAATCATTCCGGGTGGCGTCAATTCACCGGTACGCGCGTTTCAATCTGTCGGTGGAACGCCTCGATTTATCCAGCGCGCAGCGGGCGCTACCATCACCGACATCGACAACAACACCTACATTGACTACGTAGGCAGTTGGGGCCCCATGATCTTAGGTCACGCACACCCAACGGTCATTGCCGCCGTCCAACAAGCTTGCGTAAACGGTTTGAGCTACGGCGCACCCACAGAAATAGAATCAGAATTGGCTGAAAAAATTAGTGATATGGTGCCTAGCATTGAGCAAGTGCGCATGGTCAGCTCCGGCACAGAGGCCGTCATGAGCGCCATTCGTCTCGCCCGCGGCTTCACCGGACGGGACTTAATCGTAAAATTCGAAGGGTGCTACCACGGCCACGCAGATTCGTTACTGGTTAAAGCAGGCTCCGGCGCACTGACCTTGGGCCAACCGACCTCCCCCGGCGTGCCGAAGGCAACCGTCGAGAGCACAATTATCGTCCAATATAACGATGCAACGGATATCAGCGAAACCTTTCATCGTTTCGGCGACCGCATCGCAGCGGTCATTGTTGAACCCGTCGCCGGAAACATGAATTTAATTCCCCCTCAACCCGGTTATCTGGAACATCTGCGATCCGTGTGTGATCACTACGGTAGTTTACTGATCTTTGACGAAGTCATGACGGGTTTCCGCGTTCACCCTGGCGGTGCCCAAACCCGTTATAATGTCAAACCGGATCTCACAACACTGGGTAAAGTCATTGGTGGCGGCATGCCGGTTGGCGCCTTCGGCGGACGTCGTGACATCATGGCCAAATTAGCTCCGCTCGGTCCGGTGTACCAAGCAGGCACCCTATCGGGTAACCCCATCGCCATGACAGCGGGGCTCACCACTTTACAATTAATTAGCGCACCCGGCTTTTACGAGCCGCTTTACGCACACACCGAACAACTGTGCTGCGGACTCGAAGCGGCGGCGCACGACTGCAACATCCCCTTCACCACTCAGCACGTCGGCACAATGTTCGGTTTCTTTTTTACGGAAAGTAAAACGGTGAGCACATTTCAAGAAGTCAGCGCCTGCAACATCGAACGTTTTAAACGTTTTTTCCAAGGTATGCTTCAAGAAGGCGTCTACCTGGCTCCATCCGCGTACGAAGCCGGCTTTCTGTCCTCTGCGCACGATGATAGCCTCATCGCCCGCACCCTGACTGCCGCTCGACGTGTTATGCAGACACTGTAATACGCCTTCTTTGACACCACGTCATTCTCAATCCACTTTCATCAATCCCACATCGCGTTGCGACCGCTTGGTTCGCAACGCTCCCTGATCGATGGTGGCATTTCACAACAGATACGCACCTTCCTACAAACGCCATTCATCCTATTTTACTGCTCACCCATCTACTGTTACACACCCCGCAAACCGACCAGACACAGCAGATTTATAACACATATTATTATTTTTCAACAACTTAGCACTTCGAGTGATGCGCCCCCCATCCCCCACTCTCCAACACAATC
>JARRRL010000123.1:0-13523 GCA_037380725.1 Gammaproteobacteria bacterium
CCCAAACTGCAATTCTTGAACCCCCCAAACTGCAACTCTTGAACCACCCAAACGTGCAGCTTGGCGCTGCTGTACATCACATACCGACTCTTCGCAGTAAACAAAAGTATACGTATGATCTTATAACGATCAAATGAAGTCCATATATTGTCAAAATTGCATTTGTAGTCTTGCAGAGGAAAATGACTTGTTGCATTAAAATCTGTTTTTATATACAGTCTCTAGCAGTTGAAAGCTGTATGTAAACACAGTTTTGTAGTCAACCACTCGTGTGCAAACGTCATGAAGAGTAGAAGGAGTGTTGCAATGAGAGCAAGTATTCGAAATCCTCTGGTGAAAAGGCGTAAAAGTGATCTATGTTCATTTGGCAAAAAAACTTCGCGTGACAGCTTAATTGATCTGGGTGAGGCAAGCCGTAATGCGATTAAGAGGAAGCCGTCCATTTGGCGCAAAATACCGTTACGTCAGGTCGCTCGATACGCCGTTTCCAAGCGAGTTGATAGGCGTTTGACTGGATATCACGATAGCGCGTCAGACGTGTTTGCGTCAGAAGTGCTTGATGCGACATGTCTTGAGCGAACACCATCGAGTTGGCAAGATTTTACCGTTCTACAAGCTGAGATATTAGCTTGGGTTGAGCAGTGTATGGATGAACGGGGTGTGGTGCCCAGTGTGAACGATATTTTGTATCGCTCACCGTTTCAGTATTCCCGTGCGTTATCGCGCGCTTTGGATCGTTTATTGGCGAATAATTGGTTGAATTTACCGACTCAAGGTGAAGGGGTGGTGACGTCAAGCACGCCGCTTTCGAGGGCGGCATCGAAACCAAGATCCACCACGGCGTTGATTTCAGTACCAATTGTTGGAGAGCGTGATGCTGCAAACAGTTTGAGTGCGCCGCATGCAGCACCCGAGGGGCTTATGGAAGCGGTCTTGCCGAACGTAATGCTTCGTGGTCACGTCTTTTAAAAAATTCCAGCGACTTTGTTTTATCTGAAACCCACATACTTAGTGCGTGTTGAAACGAATGCGATGAGTGCCGTGGGCATTGTTGCTGGTGATATGGTGGCGGTGCAACAACGCGGAGTCGCATGGCCAGGGCAAGTGATTGTGGCCCGGATTGAGGGAGAGGTGCAAATACGACGTTTGGGGGAGGCGTCTCCCAGTGGGCTTGCACCTTTGTCGCTGCGGCTGAACGACAAACAGGAAGAAAATGGTGAAAACCAGCGCGTGCGAACGATGGCATCGGAAACCGTGACCCTGTTTCCAGAAAATCCAACTTATCGTCCAAGTGTCGTAATGCGTGATGATCTGGAAATTAAGGGGGTTATGATTGGCGTGATTAAGGCCAGCACAACTTAAGGTCTATTCAGATGAAAACGACAGTTACTGTATGTACTTCCCTGTATAAGCAAAGCATCACTTAAACTAAACGCCCAGTGGTAACCCAAAGATCCACCATGTGATCAGCAAAGCGATCCATAACAACAGAAAACCTAAGGTGTAAGGCAGCATCATTGCGATCAGTCGACCGAATTGTATTTGTGGGTCGTGCTGTTGGGCGAAACCGAGAACGAGTGCAAAATATGGCATGAGCGGTGTAATGATATTGGTGCTGCTGTCACCAACGCGGTAAGCGATTTGTGTCCAATTTGGATCAATCCCGAGTTGCATCAAGAGGGGAACGAATATGGGGGCCAATAAAGCCCATTTCGCGGATGCGCTGCCAATAAACAAATTCAGTATTGCGGTGATAAGGACCACACCGATTAACAATCCGACGGGAGGAATACCCGTTGCGGCGAGTTGCCGTGCGCCTTGAATAGCAAGGATGGGACCGAGCTGGCTCCAGTTAAACCAGGCCACAAATTGTGCGGCAAAAAACATTAAGACCAAGTAACTGGCCAGTTGTTTAAATGTGCTTTCTAGTGCTTCAACCCAATCGGCTGAATGACGAAAAACACCTGTGCTCCGTCCATAAACCATGCCCGCTATGGCAAAGCCCACCGCGATCACGATAACGATGCCAGAAATAAGAGGTGATTGCAGTAGATTGTGTGTATCAGGATGACGCAGGGGGCTGTTTTGTGGCCAGGCGGCAAGTGCGATGCACAGTCCGTATAGCGCCACAGACCCCAGCGCAAGTCGTAAGGCGCGGCTCGATGTGGGGTCCGGGTGAGTGGTTTCTTTTGTGTTGGTGTTCGTTTTTGTGTTGACTTGAGCGAGCGGGCTGGGTGTTGAACGTAAAAAAGGTTCGACAAGGTAATCGGTGATGAAGCCACCTATAAACACAATGAGGACCGTGGACGCGCATAAAAACCAATAGTTGTTGGTGGGTAGTACCACTAAATCGGGTGTTAAAAGTCGACCTGCTTCTTGAGTCAGGCCACTGAGAATGACGTCCGCAGGACCGACAATCAGGTTGGCGCTGTAGCCCCCCGAAACGCCGGCAAAGGCAGCGGCAATGCCTGCAAGTGGGTGACGACCAGCGCCCAGAAAGACCATCGCGCACAGCGGAATATACACAACGTATCCCGCATCCGCGGCCAAATTGGATAATACGCCACCACACACCACTCCATAACTGAGCCAACCTGTACGGGTGTGTTGTACCGTTGCCCTCATCAAGGCATTGAGAAACCCCGAACGATCTGCCAGTCCAATGCCCAGCATGGCAACCAATACCGCTCCCAGCGGGGCAAATTGGGTGAAATTTTGGATACTGTGCGTGAGCAGGTAGCGTAAACCGTCGGAGGACAGCAAACTGTTGGCGTGAATAATTTCGTTGGTATTGGGGTGTGTCACCGTTACGCCTAATGCGTGTGCCAGAAAGGAAGTGAGTAACATCAGAAGGCACAAATAGAAAAACAAGGCTGTTGGATGGGGTAAACGATTTCCCAGTTCTTGTACTCCGTTGAGTAGACGCATAAACCAGACGGTTTTATTGAGTTGCGTTTCCATATTCCCCGTTTCCGATGTTTGACAGTGAGCACCAGGCTTCAACTTGATTGCACTGACGTGTTCAAATTCGGGTAAGTATACCGGAGTTTAACTTTGAATTTTTTTCTTTATTGAATGCTTTATTTCTTATTGCAGAACTTAACCGGTCGCTGAGGAAGTCTTGTCGTCCAAATCACCGTGTAAATCGATGCCATTGTCTTTGAGTAAGTCTTCAAGTGTGCTGTCAATATCTTCGTTGTTGGCGGACGAAGATTCGGCGAGTGCTTCTGCAATGATGTCGTCGGGATCGAGCGAATTGTTGTCGTCAGTGCTGTCTTTGCTGTCTTCGAAGTCGATGAGTGTTTCCACGAATGCGTTTGCATCGTCCGTGTTGTCGTCGTTGTTGTGGGTGTCAGTGTCGGTGTTGGTATCAGGGTTAGTATTCGTGTTGGTATTCGTGTTGGTATTCGTGTTGGTATTCGTGTTGGTATTCGTGTTGGTATTCGTGTCGGCGGCGAGTGATGCGGCCAGTGCATTGACTTCTTCAGAATGGACTTCATCATCATAATAAGTATCAACGGCGTGGATATCGCCTGTGTTGTCCGTTTTATCTTCGGCTTTTGTGTTTTGAGGCGGTGTTTTATCTTGTAGAGCCGTTTCTTGAGAAGCCGTATTCAACGTGACCTTAGGCTCTGTTGTGACCTTAGGTTCTGTTGATGATGGATCAGATTGAGATGAAGGATCGGATGAGGTGATGTTGTCATTGTCGGGGGCATGGCTGTCGGAGTAGAGTGGTTCTTCATCGCCGTCGGAGTAAAGTGGTTCTTTATCATCATACTCCATATTGGGAAGGGGTTCGTAGTTTTTGGCTTTGTTTAGGTCTTTTTTCGGGAGCGTTTCATCGTAAAACAGTTGAATCAGTGAGAGCGTCAAATTGGCGAGTTGATTCACCGGTTCACCCATGGATGTGGCATTGAATCCATGTTCGACTGTGGTATTGTCAGGCGATAACAACTGAATCAGTGTGTCACAGAGTGTATCGAGCCGAGAGCGTGCTTCAGTCGCAACGCGCTGTGCTTCGATCCAGCGTTGCTCAGTGTGTTCTTCGCTGTGTTCTTCAGCATGCTGGCGATTGAGATTCTTAACTATTTTGTCAAAGTTGGGTTGCAAGGTTTCCCACATCAGTTTCGGGTCGGCGGAAAGGGCGAGGGCTTGTTTTTCACTTTCCAAAAAGATATGACGCATCCGAGCAGCCTTGATTTCGGCGGAATCGTCTGCGTTTAAATTCGCGACTTCAGCATCGGTTCCGAGTTCGAGCAATCGTGCTTCGGTTTGCGTGAGGCAGTGGTTGAGCAACTGAGCGAATGATTCGGCGGAAAATTCAGCATGGGGTGCTGTCGCTGTGTTTATCGACATGCTTAACTGTTTCTTCAGATCTTGTTTCAAGAGCTCGATGTGTTTTTGGTGCTCTTTGTTGTTGCTCGTGAGCCGTTGAACCAGGGTCTTATTGCGATGCGCCAAAGTTCGATTGTAGAGAAAGAGCAATACTGTACTCAGGAGCGCTAAAATTGCGAGTTGTCCGACAATGAACAGTAGGATTTTCGCTGTGACAAATTGCACGGATGTGACTCCCTGAATGTTGAGCTGCTCAGTGAAGCGTATTGGCGCTGAGTAGATCGACGTCTTGTTTTGGCCCACTGCTTCTGCCGTTTTGTTTCCGCCGCAGTGTTGACAAGCGCGCTGAACAAAAATACGACTGAGGAAACTTTGAGCCAAATGATGTTAAATAGTCTAAAAAGTGTACGGAGGTTTATATCAGTATGGCTCAATTTTTGTCTTTCTGAAGTGTGTGAATGATCAAAAAGGAAAAAAGTTGCTGAAAAATGGTGCGTTGCTTGCTGAAATAGCTTATAGCGAGTTGCTATGCGCTGTGTTCGATGAGTCGGTTTTTCTCCATAGGCGATCTACGTTATACTTGCCGACTGACTTGAATGTGTGGTTTGAACCGATTGTTAAAGATCCTTTATTATTTAGGAAGGTAGGGCAGTGGTATGATCAAAAAATGTCTATTCCCGGTGGCCGGTTACGGTACTCGCTTTTTGCCCGCAACGAAGGCGATGCCCAAAGAAATGCTGCCTATTGTCAATAAACCATTGGTGCAGTATGGCGTTGAGGAAGCAATGGGGGCGGGATTGACCGACATTTGTTTCGTAACGGGACGAGGTAAACGCGCCATTGAGGATCATTTTGATGTCAGCTTTGAGCTGGAACATCAGATCGAAGGCAGTGGTAAGGAAAAACAGCTGAGCGGTATACGTGATGTCATTGACAAGTGTGACTTCAGTTATACCCGTCAGGTGAAGATGCAAGGATTGGGTCATGCCATTTTAACGGGCCGTAAGATTGTGGGGGATGAGCCGTTCGGGGTTATCTTGGCGGATGATTTTTGTATTCCCGATGATCAGGGTGTTTTAGGGCAAATGGTGGCATTGTTCAACCAGTTTCGCTGCAGCATCGTAGCGATTGAAGAAGTACCACGCGACGAGATTCATAAGTACGGTGTGATTGCCGGCGAGCCGCTGAAAGAAGGGTTATTTCGTATTCAAAGTATGGTGGAAAAACCAAATGCGGATGAAGCGCCTTCTAACTTGGCGATCATTGGCCGTTATATTTTAACACCGGATATTTTTGAAATTTTAGAGGCGACGGAACCGGGCAGTAATGGAGAAGTTCAAATCACGGATGCACTGATGAAGCAAGCGCAATCTGGTTGCGTCTTGGCGTACAAGTTCCGTGGGCGTCGTTTTGATTGTGGTAGTGTGGATGGTTTTGTTCAGGCGACGCAGTATTGTTATGAAAATTATTATAAGAAAGGCAAAGATACCTATAACTTTTGATATGCCTTAAGCTGGGTGTAAAAATCAAATAAAGCAGAATGAGCTGAAGGCATTCTGCTTTATTTGATTAATTTTTGTCTGGTTTTGTGCTTAGTTTTGTGATTAGTTATGCATAAGCCGTTTGACCCGTTGAAAAAACAAACACGCGTCACAATAGCCCTAATTCCAATTGAGCGGCGACGGAAAGCCTGCTGCGGTCCCAGGGAGGATCAAAGACTAAGGTGATAATCGCCTGATCAATGGGAGGGTGTTTTTTCAATTTGAGTTCAATCTCTTGCACGAGCACTTCACCCATGCCGCAGCCGGGTGCCGTCAAGGTGAGGTCGATGTTCACGGTAGAGGGGGTGGGCAGTGTGATGCGGTAAATCAAGCCTAAATCCACAATGTTAACAGGAATTTCTGGATCGTATACGGTTTTCAGCATCTCCAGAATGGTGTCTTCTGATACGGGTTTTCCGGCCAAATCTTGTGTCAACAGACCTCTCCGTTTTATAATGACGACGCCTTCCGGTACGACTATACCGTGCACATCTCGACTGAGTGTGGTATCAATGGCTTTCCCGCTTCGGTTACGGGGTGACGGTGAAACTTTCTCCGCAGCCACATCGAGATTGAATGTTGGGATTTTCGAATTCGATGGTTTCATTAAGACCTTCTCTTACTAAATCAATCAAAGTACCTGAAATAATGTTCAATGCTTGAGAGTCGACGCACAGCACGTATTGATCATTGAGTGCGAGCGTACCATCTGTTTCGGGAATATTTTCCACGTAATCGATGGTGTACTGGTAGCCAGAACAACCACTTTCTTTTACGCTTAGGCGCACGCCTTTGGCGGAAGGTTGGCGTTTCAAACGCTCGATAAAATGCGCGCACGCTGCATCCGAGACCTGAACAGGCGCTTTGGGATCAAACGTTGCTACCAGACTCATGTGCGGGTGTCTCCTATGTGCTATTTGTCTGCTTACTTGTACTATTCCGTACTAACGCGTTCGCCGGATGTCTTGTCAGATGTGTTGATGGCGTGATCCAAGGCGTGCCACGCTAAGGTGGCGCATTTGACACGAGACGGAAACTCACTGACGCCAGCTAATACGCGTAATTTAGTTTTATTGAGCATGGACATATCCGGTTCTTCTTGTTTGTGCTCAGCGCCAGCGGTGTTGTCAGCGCGAAGCGTATGGTGCGTGACTAATTGGTGAAATTGTTGAAAAATTGCCGTGGCTTCATCAATGTGTTTACCCTGTAGGGTTATGGTCATCAGTGAGGCGGAGGCCATGGAGATGGCGCAACCAACGCCTTGAAAACTGATGTCTTCAATGTAATTATCGGCGTTCAATTTCAAAAACAAGGTCAGCCGATCACCGCAAACGGGATTGAACCCCTCTTGTTGTCGGTCTGCGTCCTCGATAACACGAAAATTTCTGGGTTTGCGACCGTGATCCAAGATGGTATCTTGATATAACTGTTTGAGTTCATCTCTCATTATGGTGTCTCATATTGCTTTTCATATGGCTTTTCATATTGCTTTCAGTCCTATTATTCCAAGCCTTGATTATTCTCGGAAAGGCTTTCGCACGCGCGAAAGGGCATCACAAAATATGTCGATTTCTTCGATTGTGTTGTAGAGGCTCAATGAAATCCGTACAGTGGCTGGCACGCCGTAGCGTTCCATGACGGGCATGGTGCAGTGATGACCAGCGCGCACTGCGATGCCTTCAAAGTCCAACAAGGTACCCAAATCATGCGGATGCACCTCATCGCAAATCAGAGAAATCACTCCGGCTTTTTGTGCCGCTTCGCCGATAAGTCGAGTGCCCGGTTGATCAAGTAGGCGATCTGTCGCGCGTTGCAACAAACGATGTTCGTGTTCGATAATGTCGCGAAACGCGAAGCGCTTCAAGTAAGCGATGGCCGCACCGAAACCAATGGCTTCGGCAATGGCTGGTGTCCCGGCTTCGAATTTATGCGGTATGTCGGCGTAGGTGCTTTTGTCGAAATGAACCGTTCGAATCATTTCTCCGCCGCCTTGATACGGTGGCAGGCGCTCCAGCCAGTCAGCCTTACCGTATAAGGCACCAATACCGGTGGGGCCGAAAGCTTTGTGTGCGGAGAAAGCTAAAAAGTCGCAGTCCAAAGCACGAACATCAATGGCTTGATGCGCCAAGGCTTGAGCGGCGTCAACACTGATGGCGATGCGCTCAACATCTACGTCAGGGTGTTGGCGTACTTGTTGAATAATTTCCGCTACGGGGTTAATCGTACCAAGGCTGTTGGAAATAGCTGTAAAACTCACAATACGTGTTTTGGCGCTGAGTAGCTCGTTCAAGTGATCGCGATCTAACTCGCCTTGATCGTTAATGCGGACTACACGCAGAATCGCGCCGGTTCGTTCGCAGGCCATTTGCCATGGCACGATGTTGGAGTGGTGCTCCATATGCGTAATGACAATTTCATCGTCCGCTTGTAACAATACCTGAGACAGGCTGTGGGCCAGAAGGTTTAAGGCATCTGTGGTGCCTTTGGTGAAAATAACCTGTTCGGGTCGACGGGCGTTAATAAAGGTGGCGATTTCGCGACGTGCCGACTCCATTTTTTGTGTGGCGCGTTCACTCAGCGCGTGCAATCCGCGATGAACGTTCGCGTTATCGTGGCGGTAATAGTGATCCATGGCATCGATCACCGCCGTGGGTTTTTGTGTCGTGGCAGCATTGTCCAGATACACCAGCGGTCGCTGATGTACGTGCGTGCTCAGAATCGGGAAATCAGCCCGGATGCGATTGACATCAAAAGCATTCATAAATGACCCTCCGCGTTGAGTGGCACGATGTGTCTTAATTGACGCGCGAGCCAGTGATGGAGACCATTTTCTGTGGCCGAAAAAACCGCTGGCAGGGAGGCGAGTGGTGCCAATAAAAAACTTTCCAGTAGCATATTTATAGCGGCGGCCTGACTCAGGCCACGACTGCGCAGATACAGTATGTGCTGTGGATCCAGTTGACTGATGGTAGCGCCGTGGCTGCATTTTACGTCGTCGTTGTAAATTTCTAATTCCGGCTTGGTGTTAATAGTAGCGGAGTTGTCCAATAACACATTGCGATTTTGCAGCGAGCCGTTGGATTGTTTGGCTCCCGCCGCAATGTGAATACGACCATTAAACACCGCATTGGCGGATCGTCCGGCGATGCCTCTGTACAAGGCGTCGCTGGTGCAGTGCGGTACGCGGTGATCAACAAAAATACGGTGATCGTGATGTGCGTGATCGTAGGCCATAAAACCACCGTTCACCTGTGCGTGTGCGCCGCTGCCGATTAACTGTGGTTCGGTGACAGCGCGAACAAAACCGCTGCCAAACGAATAACACGCGCCGTGATAGTGACTGTTGCTGTGCTGGTTTACGCGTGTGTAAGTGGTTTGATGTGTGGTGTTGCTGCCGAGGATCAAGCGCAAATGATTCAATTGGGCACCGTTGGCGAGGTCAGCCAAACACAGTGCAACGTGTAAATTCGGGTTGGGCGTATGGCCAATCGATTGCTCGACGAGCGTCAGCTGTTGTTGCGATTGAACGCGTACAATCAGTAGTGTGAATACGGGGGCTTGCTGTGCATGGCGATGATGCGTTATGTGTAGAATTTGGTTTGGATCAAAATCCGCACCAATAGTAATTACGGTGGGAACGCTCGAACGCGCTACGGTTGCGGCGCATAGGCCGTCCTGTTGACACAGGGTTGCCAATTCGGTTTCGCTGTATTGCAACAGGTATTCACGATCGGGACCAGTTATTGCGGTCAGGGGGCGAATGTCCAATCCGGGTGTGTGGCTTTGCAGAATCGGGGAGTTTGCGTCCAACTGACCGTCGATCATCGCCATTTCCAATGATGAAAAGTGTGAATCGCTTGGGGAGCGCCAATGCGCTTCCGTCGGTGTACTGCGATCAACGCTTGTATCAATGGCTGTTGAGGCGGTGGCTGTGGAGACGGTGGGTGACACAGACCAAAAATCGGGTTGCCAAAACCGCTGTAATGGCGAGTATTTCCAGCGCTCGTTGCGTTGGGCGTTTGGTAGACCTTGCTCGGCCAGGCGTTGCAGCGCGTGGTGACGAGAACGAATCCAATGCGAAACACTTTGGGTATCGTCGGTGCTCGATTTCAAGGCCTTCTCTTCGGCTTCAATGGCAGCACTTAATTGGGAAAGCGATTGCGCCGAAGGCATCAAAATTTGGGATGCGGTTGTGCTCATGTGTGCGGTTAATCCTTATCGGCGTATCGTGTGTTAGGCCGGTGTCGGGTGTTGATAACCCTGTGCTTCAATGTCCATGGCGAGTTGGGCGTCGCCAGAGCGCTCGATGTGGCCGTTCATCAGGATGTGCACGCGTTCTGGAGGAACGTACGACAACAGGCGTTGATTGTGTGTGATGATCAAAAAACTGGTGCCGTCTTGTTTTAGGGAACTGACGCAGTCCGCGACGATGCGTAGGGCATCAATATCGAGACCCGAGTCAATTTCATCCAGGATCACTAAACGGGGTTTCATCAACAACATTTGCGCTAATTCATTTCGTTTTTTCTCTCCCCCCGAGAACCCATCGTTCACGGGGCGGCTGATAAATTCTTCTTTCAGTCCTACGCGTCGAAACGCGTCTTTGGCTTGATCAAGCATATCAATCGCATCCAAGGGTTCTAGGCCGCGTGCTTCACGGATTTGATTGACGGAGGCTTTGAGAAACTGCGCGTTACTGACGCCCGGAATTGATATAGGATATTGAAAACTGAGGAAAACACCGCGTTGGGCGCGTTCTTCGATGGATAAGGCGAGCAGGTCGTGATTGTCAAAGCGCACGGTTCCGGCGGTAATGTCGTAGGATTCATCACCAATGAGTGCGCGACTCAAGGTACTTTTGCCTGAGCCATTGGGTCCCATGATTGCGTGCACTTCACCTGGAGCGATGTCCAAAGACAGTCCTTCTAGGATGGTGTTGCCGTCGGCGCTAACACTCAGATCACGAATAGATAACAGTGGTTGATTCATGAATACATCTCGTCAGTAAGCAATGATTTACAGAAAAAGCAATGATTTACAGAAAAAGCGATGCGTTGTGCGTATGCGTTATGCGTAATGAGGGCGGGTTAACCCACACTGCCTTCCAGTGAAACGGCCATCAATTTTTGTGCTTCCACGGCGAATTCCATTGGTAATTGTTCAAAAACTTCACGGCAAAAGCCGTTCACAATGGTGGCGACAGCGGTTTCTTCGTCTAGACCGCGTTGCCGACAATACAGCAGTTGTTCGTCAGCGATTTTGGAGGTTGTGGCTTCGTGTTCGATGCGCGCGCTGGGTTGTTTGCCTTCGATGTACGGGAAGGTGTGGGCACCACAGTGCTCGCCAATGAGCAGGGAATCGCATTGTGTGTAGTTGTGAGCGTGTTCTGCGGTGGGTGATACGCGTATCAAGCCGCGATACGTACTTTGGCTTTGCCCCGCCGAAATGCCTTTGGCGATGACGGTGCTGCGCGTGTTTTTACCCAGATGAATCATTTTGGTGCCGGTGTCAGCTTGTTGGTGATGTTTTGTGACGGCGACGGAATAAAATTCACCGACGCTGTCGTCGCCGCGTAACACAACGCTGGGGTATTTCCACGTAATGGCGGAACCGGTTTCCACTTGAGTCCATGAGATTTTTGAGCGCTTACCTAAACAGGCACCGCGTTTGGTCACAAAATTGTAGATACCGCCTTTGCCGTCTTGGTCTCCTGGGTACCAATTTTGTACGGTGGAGTACTTGATGGTGGCGTCTTCCAAGGCGACCAGTTCAACAACAGCGGCGTGCAATTGGTTTTCATCGCGCCTGGGTGCGGTGCATCCTTCGAGGTAGCTGACGTAGCTGCTTTTTTCAGCAATAATGAGAGTGCGCTCAAATTGGCCTGAGTTGGCGGCGTTGATGCGAAAATAAGTCGACAGTTCCAATGGGCAGTGGACGCCTTCAGGAATGTAAACAAACGATCCGTCACTGAAAACCGCCGAATTTAATGCGGCATAAAAATTGTCGCGCACCGGTACAACGCTGCCCAAATAACGTTGAATCAATTCGGGATGCGAGTGAACGGCTTCGGAGATGGGGCAAAAAACGACGCCGGCTTTGGTGAGTGTGTCTTTGAATGTAGTGGCCACCGAGACGCTGTCGAAGACCGCGTCCACCGCGACGCCCGCTAACAGTTTTTGCTCGTGCAGCGGAATACCCAGTTTTTCATAGGTGCGCAGCAACTCAGGGTCCACCTCGTCGAGACTTTTGGGCCCGTCTTTCAGTGATTTGGGAGCGGAATAATAGGAAATACTGTTAAAATCCACGGGCGGGTAGTTGACGTGAGCCCAGCGTGGTTCGGTCATCGATTGCCAAACTTCAAAAGCCTTCAGGCGCCAATCCAACAGAAAAGCGGGTTCGTTTTTCTTCGCAGACAGCGCACGAATGATGTCTTCGTTTAAGCCAGGGGCGAAGGAATCGGATTCGATATCGGTGTAAAATCCGTGTTCGTACTCGTGGTTTAAACGCGCTGTCAGCACGGCGTCTTGGGTGGGTGCGGCGGCGTCGGCTTGGGTGCGTGTTGTGGTCCGTGCGTTCATGGCGCTGGTCGTTATCCTCAAGATTGAGTATTGGATAAAGCTGTAAAGCTTAATCTATACTAATTTAGTCTACTTTAGGGTATGGTAAAGTAACGGCTGGTTCATTTCAATGGGTTTAACACAAGGTACTTCAAACAATGACCCACTTTTTTGGCGCGCTTTCAGTTTACGGGCTTTTGACTGCGAGCCGTGGTCAGTGAATGAGGTTTGATCTGTTATGTTGCGACTTGGAAAGTTAACCGATTACGCCTTGTTATTGATGCATACGATGAGTCAGCCGTCGGAATCGGGGCGTTGGTGTACGGAACAGTTGTCGTTGGAGACGCATTTACCCACGCCGACTGTCCGGAAATGCTTGAAGTATTTGGTGAAAGCGGGATTGGTTGATTCGTTTCGAGGGGTGCAAGGTGGGTATCAATTGAATCAATGCCCAGATTGCATCACGCTGGCCGCCATCATTCAAGCTATTGAAGGCCCCATTTTGTTGGCGGAATGTCATTCTTCGGATGGAAGGCGCTGTGATTTGGATGAAACCTGTGGTTTGAAAGGGCCGTTGCGTTCAGTGGGGGAAATTGTCATGAACTTTCTGGACACGGTAACCCTGGCAGAGTTGGCGGCGGCGCAAAATGTACAAAGTTTGATGCCGCAGATGATCGCAGTGCGTGGGCCCGCTTAACTTTTACTTCTTAGGGTTCTCTTTACTTCTTGTTGCTTACCTTTTTCTCTTTATTTCATCTTTATTTCAATTTCATCATTTCATCGATACTTCGCCTTTATGCGCACCTTTTGTCTCGCTTTTACCTCGCTTTTAGCACTGCTTTATTGTGGTGTGATTGTGATTCTAGTGTGAATGGTGGGTTATGCAGCGGGTTTGCAATTGGGTTTGATGTCCCATTGGGTGCAATCCCAGCTTGTTCCGTCGTGTTCGAAAATGGCAATGGCGCCGGTAGCGAGTTTGGGGCGATGGTGCTGGCGCCAAATGGGAAACGTCGCTAAGCAATGTGGCGCAAAACGTGCGATACCATTGCTGGTGACAACCAGTACGGTTTTTCCCGTATAATCGAGCACC
>JARRRL010000124.1:0-13406 GCA_037380725.1 Gammaproteobacteria bacterium
CTCCAATGGGGATTTTGTGTGGTACAAGCCCGAGGGACTGCTGCAAAAATACCGGAATCGAGCCCGTTTTGGCATGATGTCTTTGCCTTTGGATGAGGACTATCAGGGCGGTGTGTTACGTGCTGATATCAAATACATCGGGGAAAAACAAGTCTTGTCCACCGGCAAAACCATCGAGAACCCCAACGTGGAAGTCGCTGCAGACGGCACTTTTAACACCGATCCGGATCATCTCGCTGATAATAATGAATATTTTGATACTCAAAATTCTGGGGTTGTCAATTTTATCAACAAATTTACTCAATCCGGCTATCGATATTATGACACCAATTCGCAGATTTATTATGAAAGTCTTCATTATTATAAACACAATGGTAGTACTCCGGAATACTTCCCAAACAGTCCGCCGAAGGTGTCGACGAGATTCCCTTTTATTCGCGGATCGCAGTGGCGTGATCCCATACAGTCCAGTTGCCAGAAAAATTTTATCGTTTCCATAGGCGATGGGTACCAGTGGGCTGGCACGAGGCTGCCGGGTACGCATTACACATCCAAAATGTATAAAGGGGATCCCATGGCCGATGGCAGCTATGGCGAGCCCGGTAATGCCGATCCGGACATCAATGTCACCGCATTAACCAATCAATTGGGGATAATGGAGGGAATCAGCGGAAAACCGTTTCGGATCTGGTGCACAAGTACCGGTCCCTGGTGCGGATACCTCGATCCCGTCGTTGTTAATCTGGGGGAGACTTTACTGAGTAACCGGGGTGAGACTCATTACTTGGCGGGCTTATCGTATTATGGTAACACACGGGATGTGAGATCTGATCTGTCTGGTAAACAAACGATTAAGCATTTCGTTGTTGATGTAATTGAAAACAATGATGGTGATTATCAAAAACACAACCTGTTTAACCCGCTTTGGATGGCAGGGAAATATGGCTTTTCTGAAGACGTGAATCAAGATGGTGTGCTGCAAGTCAACGAATGGGATATCAATCGTGATGGCATTCCAGATGGTTATATCCCCGCCGATAATCCCGAGCAAATGTATTTGGGCTTATCGAATGCGTTGGAATATTCGGTTAGAGCTGAGAAAAGAGCTTTTTCAACCATGGCGGCTTCGCCTGAACCGCTATCAGATGGCGCATATGTTTTATATCAAAGTACATTTGTCAGCGAGGAATGGTGGGGGGATGTGCAAGCGATACGGTTTAAGCTGTCCGATCCATCCCAAAAAACGGTCTTGTGGAGTGCGAAGGATAGACTGGATCGGATCGACCCAGCAAATCGGAATTTGTACGCCGTGAACCCATCCGCTCAGCAGAAAAAGCGCGGTATCAACTTGACGTGGTCATCGCTGACGCCATCGCAACAAGCAGCGTTGAACGCCATGATCCAGGTGAATGATAATTTAGGAGAAAATCGTCTGGAGTATCTGCGGGGTGACCGTTCCCAGGAAATAGCTCAAGGTGGTGCATTTCGAGATCGGAAGAGCCGTTTAGGCGATATTGTGAACTCGGATACACGCTTTGTCGGCAAGTGGAATTATGGGTACAGTGAACTGCCCGGTGCGGACGGTGCCGCTTATGCGGCCTACCGTGCCTCTTCGGCTTATCTGGCGCGCCCACAGATGCTGCTGGTTGGAGCCAATGATGGTTTTTTGCACGCATTTGATGCTGCAAGCGGTACTGAGTTATTCGGTGTCATGCCAAATGCGGTATTCAACGCATTATCCACGTTAACCAGCCATTTTTATTCGCACCATTACTTTGTAGATGGTCAGGTTAGCGTTTCAGATGCTTATATTAATGATCAATGGACTACGGTGGCTCTTGCCAGTGTTGGAGCGGGAGGGCGTTCCGTGTTTGCGATTGATATTGGTCATCCAAATCGCTTTTCATCCACTGATATTCTCTGGGAATTTGACACAACGACAGACCCAGATATGGGATACGTTCTGGGCGAAGCGGTCACGGCTCGTTTGGCCGGTGGACAGTGGGTGGCCATCTTCCCCAATGGTCCCGGTAACCAACGTGGTCGAGCCATTTTGTATATCGTTGATCTTGAAACAGGACAATTACTGAAGAAAGTGGACTTTGGTCGAGGCAGTGGCCAGAAGGAAAACGCGCTTTTTGCCCCCAGTGTGATCGATTTAAATTTGGACGGTATTGCGGATACCGTTTACGCCGGCGATGCCAAAGGTAATTTATGGAAAATAGATATCTCGGGGAAAACACCTGATCTGTGGCGCAGCAGTTTTCTCAGCAAGTCGAATGTACCACAGCCCTTGTTCACCGCCTGCACACAAAACGTGTGCAACAGTGGGAACCGTCAAGCGATTACGAATGCCCCCAGGGTTGGATTGCATCCGGAGGGAGGCGTTTTGGTGTATGTTGGGACGGGTCAGTTTTTTGATTGGTACGATCGGGCCGTCAGCGTTGCTGATCCTGTAAATACTTTCTATGGTATTTGGGATAATGGGCAACCCGTCGGTGGACGCGATCATTTGCTGCAGCAGCGTTTTCTAGCGCTGGGTACAACCGGGAAGGGACTACTGTATCGAACGTCTTCGGATGAACCCATCGAGTGGTACGATGGTGTCAGCGGTCAGTACGGTTGGTATATCGATTTGATTGATCCCAGTATGGGGGCGTCGCTCGGTGAGCGATTGATTGCGCAACCGAGTCTTTCGGGGAAACATGTTTCGTTGATTTCCGTCAGGCCTCACGAGGATCCTTGTCAGTCGGGGGGGCAGACATTCGTGACATATCTGAACGCCACAACGGGGGGGCGTCCAGCCGAGTCAAGTTTCGACATAAATGAAGACTTGAAGGTTAATAACAAAGATATGCTCACTGTTTTGGGTGAAACGGGTGCACCCAGCTCTGTGATGCTGTCAGGCATGGCGCGTGGTAGAGTCATTTTGCAAGGCAATGCAACCGAGGTTTCAATCTTCAATCTCAGTGATGGTTCCATCAATCAGGTGATCACCTCAAGCGTCAAGGCGCCAACGAAAATATTGTGGCGTCGGCTCGATGAAAGCGCCGTTTCCCAAGAAAATCATGTTCAATTTTAATGTTGCGTACGAGGACGATGTTGAACGCCTTTCCGTAAACGTCGCCGTATAAATCGTGCGGGGTGTACCGCATCCAGGCTGCGCTGATCTAAGGGGGCTACGCTGTTGAGCAAATTCGATAATATTATTTCGGCGGCCAGCCAGCTTTGCGTGAAACCGCGTGATCCATGAGCCGTGTTGAGGTAAAGGTTGCGGTGATCCTGCAAAAAGGCGTCATGGTAACGGGGCGAGCCGGGTGCGGGCGATGGCTTGCCAGGGTCACAGGACTGTGTGTACATCGCGGTGGGAACGGGGCCGATGAGTGGTAAATAATCTCGCGTATTCCAGCGACAGGCGGCTCGAGCGGGAAGTGCTTCGGTGCTGAGGTGAGCAAAGGTGCTGGCCAAAGGTTCGGACAAGTGCTGCAACTGATGCAGGTTATGTGCGGTGTCGAGTCTGAGGGTCGATTCGTCTGTGCTGTCTGGGCGATAACTGCTACCAATGGTGTGGTACCCCTGATGGCAAGGTGTGATGGTGCAGGGTCCGGTGATGACGCTGGGTAGTGTGATGCTGAGTGCTGTGGCGGGGACCTGATTGATCTGGCCCGCTAGGGCTTTGAGGTCTGGTTTCAGAGTGGGCAATAGTTGGCTGAGTGTTTTGGGACAGCATAGTACAACGACGTCACCCGTTATTTCGTCCGTTATTTCGCCCATTATTTCGTCAATGTGTTGGATAGGCTGTTGAATAGATTGTTGAATGGGTATGGTCGATGCGGTGTTGGGTTTCTGATGAACAATGGACAGCGTCCAAGCTAGGTCTGCGGGGTTGGATAAATTACGTGGGGAGAGTGCGATAACCGATTGAGCAAAACGCGTGTCGATGCGCTGGTGATTCAACAGTGCTGCAGCAAACGTTGCGGGTTGAAACCAACCGGCGCGTGGAAAGT
Organism: Gammaproteobacteria bacterium; assembly: GCA_037380725.1. Taxonomy (GTDB): domain Bacteria; phylum Pseudomonadota; class Gammaproteobacteria; order Pseudomonadales; family JANQJO01; genus JARRRL01. Next base: position 4,008 of record JARRRL010000124.1, read on the forward strand.
GCATCAAGGGTGTCTGGGGCAGGATGTCCCGCAAAGCGGGATGGAGATCGCCGTTGGTGGCGTGAATCCAATCATCATCCATAAAGCAATGTGCTAAGGTATTGCGCCATCGTTCGTGTTCCGTGGGCGTGACCACATCGAAGGTGCCGCACGGAAAAAAACCGGCTAAGGGCGCGACGCTGGCCAGTCGTTGAAGTTGATTAATAGCGCAGTGAAAGGCAGTGTTGTGGAATCGATTGTGAGCTTGATCCGCCTGAGCGAGTCGGGTGTACAGTACTGCTTGTGGGTTTCCGGAGGCTTCTTGGCACGGTGACTGGTGCGTGTCAATCAGCGTGACCTTGAACCCCGCTTCTGCGAGCACATAAGCAGTAATAACACCCGCGATGCCTGCCCCCACAACCACAATGTGAGCCCCCATGGGCACTCCAGTTCGGGGAGTTATTGGTGGAGAAGAAGTTGTTTGTTGGTTAGAAAACAAGCCGTGCAGCATGTGCCGTTTGTGGCCATAGCCAGGCGCGCGCGTGACTTCGAAACCGACGGTGCTCAGACCACGCCGTACCGCAGAAGCGGCGGTAAAGGTGGCGAAGGTGGTGTTGGAGTGGGCGCTGCGCGCCATGTGCTGGAAGAGCAACTCGGACCACATGCTGGCGTTGCGACTGGGGGCAAAACCGTCCAAAAACCAAGCATCGACGCGTGATATAGTGGGCAACATGTTGGTGATGTCTTCCCACCACAGCAGCACTTGAATGCGAGGATCGGGCCATCGGATGGCGTGCACGCCTTTGATGAGTGGGGGGTAGTGTTGTGCCAAAGTGTGGTACGCATCAGCCAGATGTGGCCATTGAGTGGCGGCGTGCACTAAATCCGTTTTCCGCAGAGGGTGTTTGTCACAACTGACAAACTGCAAGCGCGCCTGGGGAGGCGCGACCTGTTGAAATAAGCGAATCGTTTCAAGACAATTTAGACCAGTGCCAAAACCGGTTTCGACGATGACAAAGGTGTCGTGTTGCAGCGCCGCAAAGCGTGTGGGCAGTTGATTGTGCTCCAAAAATACGTATCGACTTTCGCCAGCGCCGTCTTCGGGATGAAAATAACGATCCTGGTAGGCGGTGGAGTAAGGGCCTTGGTCGGTCCATGTCAGTGTGGCGGGCTTAATGCGTAGATCAGGGTGTCGTCCGTCGTGATGTTGCGGGTGTGACTGTGAAACCGTGTGTGTGTCGTTCATGAGCGGATGCCGAAAGAAAGTGGATTGGTTGATCGTGTATGAGAAACGTATATGCGGAATGTGTATTATTAAGGAGAGAGAGTGTACGGGGATGAGCGTCGCTCGACCAGTCTTGACGGATGACGAACAGGAATAATTGAACGTGTGAGGATCGAATGGTAGGGTACGCGTTTGGTTTTAAGCAGCTTATTATACTTAAAAGTACAGGCTCATCATAACAGTGCGACGCAGAGCGAGGACTTAGACTGGCATGTATGCACCCACAACGACAGCTCGGTTGTTGATACAGTGTCCTGATCAAGCTGGAATTGTTGCCAGTGTTTCTAATTTTTTCTTCAATCATGGTGCTAACATCACGATGTTGGATCAACACTCTACCGATCCGGAGGGTGGTAAATTTTTTCTTCGTCTGGAGTTTCAAACACCGCATTTGGATGTCAGTCAGGACCGGCTGGAGCAGATTTTTGCTCAACGCGTTGCTTCACTCTATTCCATGACGTGGCACTTCAGTTATGCCGCGAAGAAGAAACGTATGGCGATTATGGTTTCGCGGCTCGATCACGCGATGCTGGAGTTGCTGTGGCGCTGGCAACGACAACAATTGCATTGTGACGTAACGCAAGTGATCAGTAATCACAATAATTTGGCTGCGTCCGTGGCCGAGTTTGACGTCCCTTTCCATCATGTTCCAGTCGGCCATGACTCGCGAGAAGCCGCTGAACAGAAAATATTGGATTTATTGGGGTCGGACACGGACGTGGTGGTGTTGGCGCGTTACATGCAAATTCTGTCCAATGAGTTTGTGGCGGCATTTCCCAATCGTATTATTAATATTCATCATTCTTTTTTACCGGCTTTTGTTGGTGCGAATCCGTATGTGCAGGCGTACGATCGGGGTGTCAAATTGATTGGTGCCACAGCACATTATGTGACCAATGAACTGGATCAGGGACCCATTATTGAGCAAGCGGTGAAACGGGTGACGCATCGCGATGACGCATTTTCGCTGAAAGAAAAAGGACGTGATGTGGAACGGGCGGTGCTGGCGCAGGCGGTGCAGTGGCACTTGGAAGACCGTGTGCTGGTTCATGATAATAAAACGGTGGTGTTTGTGTGACGTTGCGTGGATACACTCTCTTCGGTATTTTTCAGTGCCAACGCATCAGACTCATCCGCTTGCAAAGGTAAGCGCATGTCCGACTAAGCGCATGTCCGACGATGCAAGCCAGCCCTTCTGCCAGTTCTTGCCGCTTGTCCAGAAAGCGGTCGGCATTGATGGGCTGGTCTTCAGTAATGTACAACCAGTTGATCAGTACTTCCCTCATGAGTAATGTACCTTTTACTGTGTCGGGTCTGCTGTTTGTTCAGCTGAAACGCGCTCAGTTGAAACAAATGGGTCTGTTTGTCGGTACGGCCCATTGGGCAGTCCACTCTGGGTGTGGCGTATGGCCGCTTCGTTGGCTTGTCGGGATAATTCAGGCGTCAGGTCTTGCGCATTAGATAGTATTTGTGTGATCACGGCACCGATAATAGCGCCAGCCCAGCCATTTCCACTATCATTGGATTGTTGTTGCGCGTAGGCGTGAGCATTCCATAATAGTTCACCGCTGCGCGTATCCACCAATCGCATCTGTGCGGACACAACGGTGCGTGACGAAATAATTTCAAATTTTTGCCCCCATTGCTCGATGTTGGTGTATAGCACGGCGTCTGCACCGATGTTTTTTCGCAATGCATCCAATGGAACTTGGTTCATTTCAGCAGGGGTGGGCAATCCATTTTCTTTCAAAAAATGGTCGATGACGGCCACGGGATACACGTAGAAGCCTTTTTCCGCCAATGGTTTGGTGATGGTGGAAAGAAAGACATACGGTGCGTAGACTTCAATGCTGTTGTTCAGTGGGGGGATGACCAAAATCGAGCGGGGTTTTACGCGGGCCATCGCGGTGTTGTGGTCATGGTGGGGTGATTCACAACCGAACAGCGCGCACAGCGCCAGTATGCCGATCCACGTTGGAGGCTGCCTGTGCTTTTTCGGGTTTGTTAGCGAGTGTGTACATGAAACCCAGGTGAGCGTAAATACCGGGCCCCACCAGCGTGTTCTGATTTTCGGCCAGCTGAATGGTGGCTTCGAGTTGTTGGATTTGTTCGGCAGGTGTGGCTTTCCCAGGTTTGGTGTACATGTCGAGAATCAGGGTTTCATAGCGCCCCCACTGATACAGGTCGGCTTGGGGGGTGGCGCAGCCGGATACGATGGCAATGGCCAGCAGTGTCGCGCGGGCTGCTGTGCGTGAGTACGTTTTACCGTGATGCCTTTTGTGTTGATATGGCATACCAGGCGAGTTCTCCTTCATGGAATGAGTTCATGCAATGAGCTAATTTGAACCAATAAACGGTGATCACTCTTGGATTGACCAAACGCCATTCTGAAGATCATGCACCAGATGATTCACGGCTTCGGTGATGGCTAGATTGAGTACTTTGCCATTCAAGGTAGCGTCGTAACCGGCTTGTGAGCCGAACCCGATGATCTCTCGGTTGCTCAATGAGTATTCGCCGGCACCTTGTGTTGAATAGATGACAGCTGAACTGACCACATCGATAACAGTTAGTGTGATTTTGGAATAAGCCGTTTGTGTTTTTCCTGAACCCGCGATACCAAAAAGTTGTTTATCACCGGTTTCCTTACGACCAAACTCCGTTACAGCGCCACCGATTACGTAACGTGCACCCAACAGTTTCTGCGTTTGTCCGCGTAGATTGGCTTCTTGTTTTAATCCATCCAGATTTTCACGATCCAGTACGACAAACCGGTTGGTGGATTGCAAATGGCTCTTTAGAATCGTTTTGGCTTGGTTCCCCAATTGAGAGGAGCCGGAGGAAAAAATTCCTTGTAGGTAATTGGATTTATTATCAAAATTTCCAATTGCGATGCTGCTTTTGGGGCCCGAGTATGGGGCGTGGTAGGTGTCGACTTTTTGAGGTTCTAGGGTATGGAATGATTCTTTGGTGGCGCATGCGCAGAGTAGCGTTGTCATGATTGCGAAGATGAATCCACTTACATATGTGTGGGTGTGGGTACGGGGTGCAGGGGAGTGTGGTTTTACGTGACATTGAGTCATGTCAATCATTCCTCATGTTAATCTACACGCGTTAAATATGTACGCGCTATTTATATTAAGTTTCTAGGTTTGTTCGGTATTATTTTCCGTCAGCAGAGCGATAATGACTGGTTACCAATCGCTGTGTCGACGACGCTGTTGAAGACGAGGCAAAACAGTGGCGAGAATTACACCAGCGATGACAGCAAGCATACCCTGTAAAATACCCTCTTTTCGAGTACTGCGTTGCAAATCTCGGTTTTCCAATTGCAGTTGTTGTTCGCTGACTTCAAGCAGCGTTAATTCTTTAGCGAGGGAACGGTTTCGTTCGTCCAAGGCAATGGCGTCGGCGGACAAATCTTGCAAGGTTTTCAATTGCTTTTGGGTTTCGGCGAGCGCTTTACGGGTGTGTTCAAGTGTTTCATGTGTGGTGGCTAATTCCGTTTCGAGTGTGTGAAGACGTTCTGATTTCGTTTTTGCTTGTAATTGGAGTGCGTTGTAGGCTTTTGTCTGAGATTCGAGTCGCTGCGCCGCAGTGGGTGTTGTTGTAATATGATCTCGTTTTATCCATCCGTTTCGTTTTGTGGATGTGACAGTGACAAATACCCATGCATCGTTGTTGGATTCGCTGCTGGATTCGTTCGGGGTATGATCATCTGTGTTGTTTTGAGTGTTCGCTTGAGTGAGCGCTGTGCTGCTTTTGAGAAACGTTAAAATACGATGCCGAGTGGAAGGTCCAGAGCGCAGCGGAACCGTAAGTTCGTCCGTAACGTATAAAGAGCGTGATGTCGCCCCCCATAAGGGTGTTCCAATTGGCGAAATAATGATCAAAAAAATCGCAGAAAATCGGAAGGACCTTTTTTTGAGCAGAGCACCTTGATTCTGTGTATATCTCTGTGTATATCCTGTGAAGCCACGGGTCATGACATTTCCTATTGCTCACGAATTCAGTTCGTTTCCACAGTTAATAATGGGATAGACCTTATGGGCGCTGACGCGATATGACATGTGGATAACTATAGGCCATCGACAGCGGAAATTCGCAAACAAGAGCAGGGAAACTGAAAGTTAGTTTTTAATAGATCTATTTTTGATCTTTTGTATCGCCTTTACTCGTTGTGATGTGCTTAGACAGATACCCAAAGAGTACAACCATACCAACGGCGTTCAAAGCCAGCATTCCAAACAGTTTGAACTGTACCCATGTCTCGGTTGAAAAACTGAAGGCGACCCAGATGTTGATGATGCCCGTAATAAAGAAAAACAGCCCCGTTAAAAAATTAACGCGTGACCAGTTTATGGCGCTTGTGTCCAGTTGAAGATCCTCATTGGCACGTAAAGCGGCTTCAAGCGCTACGCGCACCCAGTTTTTATTGAACAGCCAGCTTGACAGCCAGAGTGTGGTCGCAAAGATCCAGTTGACTACGCTGGGTTTCCACTTGAGAAAGCGATCATCATCAAAGGCGATGGTTAATCCAGCCAAGGGCAGCAAGATTAAAAACGGGATCCATTGCATTTTATCGATATGCTTAAACAGTATCCAGCTGAGCGCCAATTGGATGGCTGTCGTCGCAACGAGGACAGTGGTCGCCCAGATGAAATTTTTCGTGACGAGGAAAGTGATGAAAAAGAGAACAATCGGGGTAAAGTCTAAGAGTTGTTTTTTCATGGGCTCGTGTAAGGTTAGTGTTGTTGTTAACGGGTGGGTGTAGCCAGTCTCACTGCCTGTCTCACAGCTAGTCTTACAGCTAGTTCTTACAGTGATGAGTATAAATATTAATCAGTTTTTGGGTGTTTAGCCATTGCTCAAGTTGTGACCCGTGATTCGAACTGAGCGTTTGGTTTGGGCATCATACTGCTTTTATCGCAAGATGCGAACTTTCTAATTACTGAGTGTACTCGGTTTGATCATACAACTTCTGTGGGTTCAAGCGGTGCTGCGTGAGGCAGTTACTGTTATAGTAGCGCTTTTGTGGTTTGGGGAGGTGGTGTCTGAGCGAGTTGCTTGAGACCAAACGCTTGAGACCAAACGAATCAGAATTGAGAGTGTAAGGGTGGCTTGTGGCCCAGTTAATCGATTTACATCCAGATAATCCGCACAGTCGGCGTGTGAAGCAGGTGGTGGACATCCTGCGAGGGGGCGGCGTGGTGGCGTATCCCACCGAGATGGCGTATGCCATCGCGTGCTGCATCGGTCAAAAAGAAGCTCTGGAAAAGCTGAGGCGTGTGCGAAAACTGTCGGATAATCATTTGCTGACTTTGATGTGCTTTGATTTTTCACAGATGTCTGAATATGGTCACATTGATAACTCAGCCTTCCGCCTGATGCATCGTCAATTGCCGGGTGCATTCACGTTTGTCTTGAGAGCGACTCGGGCTGTTCCACGTCGGGTGATGAACCCCAAGCGCAAAACAATTGGGTTGCGTTTAGCGTGTACACCCATTGTCAACAGTATATTGTGTGTATTAGGTGAACCCATGATCACCGCAACATTGAAATTGCCTGGTGAACAAGCACCGCTTGTGGATCCGTATGAGATCGATGCAAATTTAGGTCATCAACTTGATGCGATATTGGTCGGTGGTGAGATGCGCTGCGAGGAAACAACTGTGGTGGATATGACAACGGGGCAACCGGAAGTGATTCGGCAAGGAGCCGGTCAGCTGATGAGTTGCTGAAAGCTGAGACCTAGCTTGAGTGAGTTGAGCGCCGTAGGTATTGTTGAGTGCGTGAGCTCGCTGTCAAATACAGAATAAATAGGATGAGGGGGAGAGTTTGTGGGCGGTTTGGCCTTTGAGAAGCGCGTGTTATCGGGTATGCGCGCAACAGGACGACTTCATTTAGGGCATTATCGAGGCGTCCTGAAAAACTGGATTACCATGCAGCACGAATACGACTGTTATTTTTTTGCTGCGGATTGGCACGCATTGACCACGCATTACGACGAGCCACAGCTTATTGAGGCCGCCGTGTGGGATATGGTGGTGGATTGGCTGGCGGCGGGTATTAATCCAGGTTCTGCTACTTTGTTTATTCAATCGCGGGTTCCAGAGCACGCAGAGTTACACTTATTGCTGTCGATGATGACGCCATTAGGATGGCTTGAGCGGATGCCCACGTACAAAGACCAACAAGAAAAACTGAAAGAAAAAGATTTGGCGACGTATGGCTTTTTGGGTTACCCCTTGTTGCAGAGCGCTGATATTCTGATTTATCGAGCGGGATTGGTGCCTGTGGGAGCGGATCAAGTGGTGCATATTGAGTTGACGCGGGAGTTGGCGCGGCGTTTTAACCACTTATATGGCCGCGAAGTGGGCTTTGAGAAGCTGGTTGAACAAGCCATAAAAATAATGGGGAAAAAACAGGCTAAATTGTACGCTAATTTGCGTAATCGATTCCTAGATCAAGGCGATGATGATGATTTGTGTACGGAGAGTGCTTTGGTTGAGGATCGAAGATGCCCGGTTTAGATGGTCAGAAAATGTCTAAATCGTACCAAAATACGATTCAGCTTCGAGAGAGCAGTGAATCAGTGGCGCGTAAAATTCGTACGATGCCAACGGATCCGGCGCGTGTAAGGCGAACGGATCCCGGTGACCCGAATAAATGTCCGGTGTGGGAGTTTCATCAGCTGTATTCGGATGATTCGGTTAAAAAATGGGTTCAAGAAGGCTGTCTTTCTGCGGGTATTGGTTGTTTGGATTGTAAGCAGCATATTGTGGAGAGCGTGGAAAAAGAAATACAACCGATTCGCGAGCGGGCTCAGGAATACAATGCCAATCGTGATTTGGTGCGTTCCGTGATCTCGGAAGGGTGTGAAGCGGCGCGCGAAGAAGCACGTCAAACTTTGATCGACGTTCGTGAAGCCATGGGCTTAGGTTATACTTAGTCGTTTAGTCGTTTGCTGCAATTAGTCGTTTGCTGCGAAAATAGTCATACAGGAATCGTGTCGTACAGGAACGTGAATGAATCTTCCTTTAACAAACGAAGCTGATGCCGTGGGCACGTCGGAAATATCGGCGCCTGAGGCTGCCAACATGCTTGATGTGTTGGCCTATGTGAACGGCCAACCATTTGTAGACATCCCAAAAGATTTGTACATTCCACCTGAAGCTTTGGAAGTCATACTGGAGTCTTTTGAGGGGCCCTTGGATTTATTGCTGTACTTGATTCGAAAAAATAATTTAGATGTGCTGGACATCGCGGTGGCGGAGGTGACGCGCCAGTACATGGAATATGTGGAAATCATGAAGCAATTTCGCCTGGAGTTGGCCGCAGACTATTTGGTGATGGCGGCGTTGTTGGGGGAAATTAAGTCTCGGTGTTTGTTACCACGACAACAGCTTGAAGAAGATGGCGAAGAAGCGGATCCGCGACAAGAATTGATTCGCCGTTTGCAAGAATACGAGCGCTTTAAGACGGCGGCAGAAGAGATTGACGCCATGCCGCGAGTCGATCGTGATGTGTTTCTCGTTACCGTAAAACCGCCAAATCAGTCGCGACGAACGGTTTTCCCCAACGTTGAACTCGATGAGGTGTTGTTGGCTTTCCGTGAAGTGCTGTTGCGTTCGAATTTAACGGAACATCATCAAGTGGAACGTGAAAAGCTGTCAACTCGTGAGCGCATGACGTTTGTTTTGGCGTATTTGCGTGATAAGGAATACGTACGTTTCCCTGAGCTGTTCAACGAGTCGGAGGGGCGAGGTGGTGTGGTGGTCAGTTTTTTGGCTATATTGGAGTTGCTGAAAGAAGGCTTAATCGAAGTGGTGCAACACGAACCGTATGACGCGATTTATGTGGCTTCCCGTACACGTGTGCGGGAAACGGATTCGGCGGTGAGTCAACGTTTATCGGATTTATTAGGCAGCGCTCTGGAACGAGAGGCACAGGCGGATGCTGTCATGGATGTAGAGGGTGGTGAGATAGAAGATGGGGAGCGAGAGGATGGGGAGATAGAGAGCGTTTGTATTGTTGATGAGCAGGCGCATATTGTACTTTCGCCAGATGTTGTACTTTCACCAGATATTGTACTTTCACCAGATATTGCACTTTCACCAGATATTGCACTTTCG
>JARRRL010000125.1:0-9737 GCA_037380725.1 Gammaproteobacteria bacterium
GCCTCAACGGTGACCCCGTACATTGGCAACAAGCCCTACTGCGGCTGGCGGTCGCACCGCTTTCCATCGCACCCTGTTTATTGGGTTATTTTAGTGTGTGGTTCGATCGGGATCGGTGCAGCTGGCACGACAGACTCTCCGGCACACGCGTGGTGCTCGATAAATCCAAACGTTAACGCCGATCACAGGCTAATGAACACCAAAAAGATCTGTCGTAACACTCATCGAATCCGACCATCCCTCACGAGAAATTTCGTCATACCAGGCACGCATCCAGCCTGGATTCAACAGGCGGTAACGGCTTTGTTCCGCTTGAAGTTCCAGCGCAGCTTCCTCCGTATTCCCCATCACTGTCGACGTATCGGTATCGGGTTCAAACCATGAATCATAAAATGCCTGGCGCAATCGGTCGTCGTCGATGGAAAAATCGCCCTCCAGCTCTCGAAGTTGCAGCCACCTTAAAGTGGCGTCCACCGCTTCGGGGCCATACGGCTGAATCACCACTCGTCCTCCGCCATAGGCATCGTACAAATGCTGTTGAAACTTCCAATAACTCACCATAGACCAAACGCGTTCAGAACTGGGCGGTTCCAGTTCCGCCAAGACTTCATCTCGATGTTGATTCAGCGCCTCCACATCCTGCTCCGATAAATCGGTTTGCGCCAACTGGGTCTCAATCAACACTAAATTCGCCGACAATTCCATCGCACGATCTGTCAATCGTCGTTGATGCAACTCTTGCAAATGCGTTAATGCCGCATTCAATTCGAAATCAAGCGGTTCAAATAACTGCCCATACACGTCACGATAATGAATCAAAACCGGAGGCACAATCCGCTGGCGCAAATCCGCCACCGCATTGCCTGTATGCGTATCACCACGCAACTCAATCTCATAAATAGTTTTATCGAATACACGCCCCACCACCCGGTTTTCCCCCATGACAGCCTGACTCAATGTGGGCGCCGCCATGGCAAATACCGCAACGAGGAAGACACAGAGCGCGTCACCTCTCAGAAAACCATAACTTCTCAGAAAACCGTAACTTCTCAGAAAACGTTGTGTCACCAAATGATTATAGGACGTACACACCTTGGCCATACAACAGAAACCTTTATCTAGACAACTCGATAACAAAACAACAAATAGACTGCAACGTCTGTATCACCGCATGCATCACGGCGCACCGCTGTATCATAGTGCAATTTTCCCACACATCACGCTACTGCATTTTTGTTGGTACGGTGTTCATTCAAGCCATTTCATTACAAAATCATGACATTTATTTACAAATTAAGTACCGTGTCTCACTGGCCTTCCTTCAGCGCACTCGACGCAGCAACAACAAACCAACGCCAAAAAACACCGTAATCGGCGTGATCGCCGCTACCCAGGGCGCCACAGAAAAAACCGCCGAGGCATGGACCATAAAATCTTGCATATAATTGAATACTAAGCCCACCACCAGGCCCACCATGATCCGCAAGCCCACGGTGACCGAACGCAATGGACCAAAAATAAAGGACACGGCTATCAACACCATAATGGCCGTCGCCACCGGTTGTAGGACTTTCTTCCAAAAAGCCAATATATAATCCCGATTGTCCAAGCCCTGATTTTTTAAGAATCGAGTATAGCTGTATAAACGAGTCATAGAGAGAAACTCAGGACGCGAAACCACCATTTCAACCATTTCCAGTGTCAGCTGCGAAGCCCACGGTAACACCGCACTCGAACTGGCTTTTATCTCCGACAGGGATAACACAGTGGTCTGATCTTGTTCCAAAATCCACTGATTTGATTCGCGTTTCGCTGTCTGAGCGTGACTCATGGCGATCAGCTCCCCTTCATCGGAAAAACGAAACCGTTTCACACCATGCAAGGTTCCATCAGCACCGATGGCAGTAATGTGAATGACTTCATTCCCTTCTCGGTGCCAATTCCCCTGTTTGACGCGCAACATCTGCCCCCCACCCTGCTGGATGGCTCGATACGTTTGCCCATACTGCTCAGTGGATGGAATCACAAATTGCCCCAACAGCACAGCCACCAACGCGAAACACATCACGGGAATCAGTGCCGCCATCACAATCCGCGCCAGCGATATACCGGCGGCGCGCATAACCGTTAATTCACTATTACTCGCCAAGCCACCTAAACCCAACAGGGTTCCCATCAACGACGAAACACCCATAAATTCATAACAGCGTCGCGGAAAAGTCGCCAAAGCGTACACCGCCGCATCGGATAATCGATACGTTTCCGAAATGTCCTCCAACTCCGCAATAAACGCAAACAGCATATCCATGCCGCCCAGAACCAGCAGAGACAGCAAGATGTTTACCCAAATTGCATGGGCAATATAACGATCAACTAGGCGCATACCGTCCTCCGAACCATTCGCTTATGCCGCCAGTTCCGCTGCCACATCGGCCACGCATTCAAACTCACCGCTACGCCGATAAACGCCGCGTGCACCCACCACAAACCCAACCACATTGGCCAACGTCCTTCTTCAATGGCCGATCGCCCACTGGTCAACAAGGTCAAGTACAACAAATACAGCAAAATGGCAGGTAGCATCTTCATGAAACGCCCTTGTCGCGGATTGACCCGGCTGAGCGGAATCGCAATGGCCACCACGATCGGTACTAACAATGGTAACGACCAACGCCATTGGAGTTCAGCCCAAGCGCTGCGTGAATCAATTTGAAATAAAGCGTTGGTCGATCTTACACGAATATCGAGAATGGCTCGCGCCTCGTCCGGCCCAGATATTTTTAACTCATACCCTTCGAATGCCACCACCTTCAGGTCCGCGCGACCGGGCTGACCTCGGTATTGATACCCGTCCTCCAACATCAAATACTGCACACCCGTATTGGGATCAATTCGACGCCACCCTTGCTTGGCGGTCACCACAGTAAAACCCGCTGCGCCTTCCTGTATGGTAATAATATGCTCCATACGCAAACCATCCTGAGAAAGGCGCTCCGCATATGTCACTTGACTGCGATCTCGTGTTGTGTGAAAACGACCGGGGGTCAGCGTTTCAAAACTGGAACGAGCGCGTTGATCAACGATCAGTTGCTTCGCGTGCTGCGCGCCCCAAGGCGAGAGCCATAAACTCAGCAATCCCACCACAGCGGTCATCGATAACATGGGAACCAGCGTGTGTATAAACAGTTGCCGCGGCCCAAACCCACACGCCAACAACACCGTCATCTCATTCTCCAAATACAAGCGCCCATACGCCATGAGTATGGCCAAAAAGAGACCCAGAGGTAAGATCATCTCCAAAAAGCCTGGAACGCGGTACATCATGATCGCCAGCAACACTTCTTTTGCTAATTGTCCCGACGCGACCTCCGACAGGTACTTAATAAAACGCCCACTGACCAAAATAAAAACCAACACCGTTGTCACCGCCAAGGTAGCGGCTAACAGTTGCCGAGAAAGATAACGATAAATAATCATTCGTACAGTTCCACACCAAGAAATGTGTTTCAATACTTTTGCCCCACCGTTACGGCAAAACCGCTCACGGTGTTTCGTCGAATTCCCTTACCCGAATCCAGTCACCCACGTTGCATTTTTACCGCAAACCGATACACTGTTAACCATTCGCTTTTGCTCATTATGCATTACCTCCCGTTATCCACATCAACCACAAAAATCAAGGTCCCATTGCGCATGTCTGATTCCATCACGTTTTCAGTAAAAAACGCCGCCAAAAACACCACATTCAGTCACACCACTTCCGACTGTATTGTCGTGTTTTACTTTGAGAAAGCCAAACTTTCCCCCGAAGCGCGTCACCTGGACGCCGCCAGTCAAGGCGAACTGAAAAAAATATTGCAGCTCGAAAGCGCCACCGGCAAAGCCGAAGAATGTTTTTTGCTGCGCGCGCCCTCTGGCATCAAAGCACACCGTATTCTCCTGGTTGGCGCGGGCGACCCAGATCAACTCGACGCACGCGCACTGAAAAAATTGATCTTCGCACTCGGTGCACAACTGAAAGCGATTTCCGGTACGCACGTCCATCTGTGCCTCGATGCCTTGGTTAATAAACAGATCCCAGCCACCTGGTTAGCGCAGCACAGCGCACAATGGCTGGCCACACAGAACTATGAATTCAAAACCTACAAATCCGACGCTCACGACAATCGTAAAAAAACCACGGCGCGCAAACACCCCACTCGTTACACCTTTCTCACGGCGAAAAACAGCGCTGAGCTGCCGCACGCCGTTCGCATCGGTGCCAGCATCGCAGCGGGTATGCGCTTAACCCGAGACTTGGGCAATACACCCGGTAACGATTGTCACCCCTCCTACCTGGCAGCTCAAGCACGCAAACTGGCCAACCGCTTTCCGAAACTCACCTGCAAAATTATTGACGAAAAAGAAATGCGGACTATCGGGGCAGGCGCCTTTTGCGCCGTTGCTCAGGGCAGTAAACAATCGGGTAAACTCATTCTTCTTCACTACAAGGGAAGTCAAAAGCGTAGCGATTCGCCGTATACCTTTGTTGGCAAAGGTATCACTTTTGACACCGGTGGTATATCCATTAAACCCTCGCAAAGTATGGAGGAAATGAAGTACGACATGTGCGGAGCAGCCGCTGTGCTCGGTTTACTGCAAATTGTCAATGAACTCGCCTTACCCATCAATGTCACCGGTGTTATCGCCGCAGCGGAAAATATGCCCTCAGGCGAAGCGACCCGCCCTGGAGACATCGTAACAACGCTGTCAGGTAAGACCGTTGAAATTCTAAACACCGATGCCGAAGGCCGCTTAGTCTTGTGCGATGCGCTCACCTACGTCGAGCGTTTTCACCCCAAAATCGTCGTAGACATCGCCACATTAACTGGCGCATGCGTTGTGGCATTGGGTCATCATCATACAGGGATGTTGAGCAATCACCAACCGCTGGCGGATCAGTTGCTCGCGAGCGGTCTGCAGTGTACGGATTGGGCTTGGCAATTGCCACTGACTGAAGAATACACGAAGCAATTGGACAATACGGTTGCCGATCTCAGCAACATCGGTGGACGAACAGGCGGTACCATCACAGCAGGCGCTTTTTTAGCGGAATTCACCAAAAATTATAAATGGGCGCACTTAGACATCGCGGGCACCGCCTGGCTAGCCAGTGGCGCTAAGCAAGGCGCAACGGGTCGACCTGTCCCCTTGCTCGCCAACTACCTCATCGGTGAAGCCAAGCTCACACGATAAACACTCATCACCAACACGCAGACTGTGGCCAACTCTACATTTTTTTACACTCTGGAACAAAACGATCACCTCAGTTGGCCCAGGCATCTCAAAACACGATCGGTTTCCATTCACACGCTGAGGCACGCGATCAGCGTGTGGGTCTTCATGGAGTTACGTGACGCCCTGTGCGTTTTACCAAAATCGCTACCTGTATCCAAATGTAAACAGGCCCTCTGTTTTATTGATTTCGACTGCTGTGCAAACCGATCCAATACGATCCAACAGTTGAAATGACGATCAACACCAGTAAAATCGTTTATTGAACGATCAATTGTCCATTTGCTGTATGAAGCAGCTGTATGAAGCAGGGCGTATTAAGGTATTTATAGCTAGAGGTATCCCTATGACGGGACTTGCGGGTCTCAATCCATCTCAGACCGGAACCAGCGGTGATCCGCCTGTGCTGCTCAATCGCCTACAGCATTCAACTACCCCACCCCACCAGAACAACACCTGGGATCAGGATTCGGCTGACATGAAAGAACACACACTTGACCTTAAAAAAGCAGCGGAATTGGCTCGAAAACTCAAAGCGCTCGGCACACAAGACCCCCACTCAATCATTGCTGGCCGTGGCTCCCTACCCGCCTTACCCACAAACGATTCCAACACAAACAATTCCAAAAAGCCAAAAGCACCACACGTCGAAAACACGCCGCAACCTAACCCACCACACCTGATCCTCGATGCACAACACGTTAAAACCGAAATCATCGAGCACATCACAACCGTGCAGCGTACCGCTCGCTTATCCACCATGACTCGGATCAAAAGCGGTGAATTGGCCGATGTAAACTCGACGCCATGCTCAGAAAAAATTGAACGCATGATACAAGACATCGTCGATCTGTATGTGCCACTCTTCGAACAAGAACTTCGCTCTACGCTACGGAACGACATTCTCACACAACTGATGCAGGTCGATACAGCCAACAAAAAATGTTAAGCGCTGAATGTTCTCATCAACACACGCTGAGTACAGCTCTCCGCCACACAACTATTCTCAGATCATCTCTCGCATCATCGCCACATCAAACAATCTGTCCCGACACGTCGCCATTCGGTATACTGCCTTTCATCCCTACATACACTACATGCATAACTGTTGTATTTTGCTTATTAAACCTATACCAACCGAATGGAATGCCTGATGGACAAAACATACCGCCCCGAAGACATCGAACAGCACTGGTATCAAACCTGGGAATCACGTGGTTATTTCAGCCCACGTGCTGGCGGCCAACCGTACTGCATTATGATCCCACCACCCAATGTCACGGGTCGATTACACATGGGGCATGCCTTTCAAGACACCATCATGGATACCCTGATTCGATACCACCGCATGCTGGGCGATCAAACCCTGTGGCAAGCTGGCACCGACCACGCGGGTATCGCCACGCAAATGGTGGTGGAACGCCAATTGGCCACACAAGGCAAAACCCGCTTTTCTTTGGGTCGGCAAGCGTTTATCGATCGCGTTTGGGAATGGAAAGCCAAATCCGGCGGAACCATAACCCAACAGTTGCGTCGACTTGGCACATCGATCGACTGGACCCGCGAACGCTTTACGCTGGACGACGGCTTAAGCCACGCCGTACAAACCGTGTTTATTGACCTCTATAACGAAGGGCTGATTTACCGTAAAAAACGTCTCGTCAATTGGGACCCCCAACTGCACACCGCTATTTCCGACTTAGAAGTACTCAACGAAGAAGAAAAAGGGCATCTGTGGTATTTTCGCTATCCCCTCAGCGATGGCTCAGGACACCTGGTCGTCGCCACAACACGCCCCGAAACCATGCTCGGCGACGCGGCAGTTGCGGTGCATCCGGATGATGAGCGCTATCAACACCTCGTCGGCAAAACCGTGCTGCTGCCCCTCTGTGATCGCGCTATTCCCATCATAGCGGATGACAATGTGGACCCCAGTTTTGGAACAGGCTGTGTGAAAATCACCCCCGCTCCAAAATGCTCACATTAATGACACGGCTCCCGCCGCCTATCGAGGTTTGGAGCGCTTTGCCGCACGCAGACAAATTGTCGCGGATCTGGATGCATTGGGCTTACTGGAAAAGATCGAAGATCACACCTTGAGCGTGCCCAGAGGCGATCGCAGTGGCACCATCATCGAACCGTACCTCACCACACAATGGTATGTGAAAACTGCGCCTCTGGCTGAACCCGCTATCCAGGCTGTGGAAAATGGGGACATCGAATTTGTACCTAAAAACTGGGAAAACACCTATTTTGCCTGGATGCGCAACATTCAGGATTGGTGCATCAGTCGTCAACTCTGGTGGGGTCACCGTATCCCCGCCTGGTACGACGAAAACGGTGCGGTTTACGTCGGACAGAGCGAAGCCGACATTCGAGCTAAACACCACTTGGCCGATACCGTCACGCTCAAGCAGGACGATGACGTCTTGGACACTTGGTTCTCTTCCGCTTTATGGACCTTTGGCACCCTCGGCTGGCCGGAAGACACTGAAGCCCTCAACACGTTTCATCCAAGCTCAGTGTTGGTCACGGGATTTGACATCATTTTCTTTTGGGTCGCCCGCATGATCATGATGACGTTGAAATTTCGCAAGCAAGTGCCCTTTAAGACCGTCTACGTCCACGGTCTCGTTCGAGACAGCGAAGGGCAAAAAATGTCTAAATCAAAGGGTAATGTGCTCGATCCACTCGACATCATTGACGGCATCAGTCTGGACGATTTACTCAAAAAACGCACCGAAGGTATGATGCAAGAACACCTGGCCGAGCACATTGTCACCCAAACCAAAAAGCAATTTCCCACCGGCATTGATGCTTACGGAACCGATGCACTGCGTTTCACCTTTTTGTCTCTGGCTTCAACCGGTCGAGACATTCGCTTTGATATTTCTCGCCTTGAAGGATACCGTAACTTCTGCAACAAGCTGTGGAATGCCGCCCGCTTCGTATTGATGAACACGGAAACGGTTACCTTCCACGAAATACCTTCACATACCCATGCACACCTGAGCTTGGCTGATCACTGGATCGAATCCGCGTTTCAAACCACCGTTCCCTGCTAACTACGGTCTTTACGGTTGCCCGACGACGGTCAACATCGTTGAGTCCATCGCTGTTACGCCAACGATCCTGCGCCGCGGTGCGGGTTGGTATACCGGCTTTGGCAGGCCGAACAACCACGGCACCAAGCTTTATTCCATTTCCGGCCATGTGAACCGCCCATGCACGGTGGAAGAATCAATGTCGATCAGCTTTGAAGAGCTGATTGAGAAACACTGCGGTGGTATTCGCGGTGGTTGGGACAATTTGCTGGCGGTAATTCCGGGCGGTTCCTCTGTCCCTTGCGTTCCCGGTGAGCAGATGCGCGAAGCGGTCATGGACTATGATGGTTTGCGTGAACTCGGTTCCAGCCTCGGTACGGCAGCTGTGATTGTCATGGACAAGTCGACCGACATTGTGAAAGCAATTTGGCGTCTGGCGGCCTTCTACAAGCATGAAAGCTGTGGTCAGTGCACACCGTGCCGTGAAGGTACCGGCTGGATGATGCGCGTGATGGAGCGCATGGTGAAGGGCAATGCGTCACGCGAGGAGATTGATATGCTCTTCCAGGTGACGAAGCAGATTGAAGGCCACACCATTTGTGCGCTGGGAGACGCTGCTGCATGGCCGATCCAGGGCCTTATCAAGCACTTCCGTCCGGTGATGGAAGAGCGCATTGACCAGTATACTGCAAAGGCGATGGCTAACGGTGTGGTCATGGAGGCTGCGGAATAAGCTATGAACGCCAAGCGCACCAGCAATGATGGCAGTATGGACACTCCGACTGAAAAGGCGGTAGAGGATCTTGTGCGTGCATCGGCTGAGGCGATGGAGTTTGCGCTGAAGGGGGATTGGGCAAAGGATATCGATCCAGCTGCGCCTCCCGTTCATCCGTTGATGGCGCATCCCACAGCAATGATGGCGGCCGCCACCGTTGTTGGTATGGGGGTGACCTCTCAGGTTGCTGGCATGTGGCTTGGTTTCATGAAAGGGTTCAGTGAGGCGCGGGAGAGTGGGGCCGATGCGGGTTCTGCGCCCGAAGTGGAATCCTCTTCCGAGGAGAAATCCATGCCTCTGCGTGCGGGAAGTACATCGCGAGAGTCGCTTCGAGTTGTCGTTGACAATGAGAAGGTGTTGGCCGCTGAGCCCAAGCGCGTGGCAGACGACCTGAAGCAGATTGCAGGAATCGGTCCGAAGTTGGCTGCGGTCCTGGCAGATCGTGGTCTGAAAACATTTGCCGACATTGCGTCTTTGAATGAGGCGCAACTGGCGGCGCTTGATGCTGAACTTGGGCTGGACGGACGTGTAGAGCGGGATAATTGGTCTGGTCAGGCCAAGGCATTGTTGGAGGATGCGAGCTGATGCAGTTGGCCGAGCTCAATATTGCCCGTCTTTTGCATCCGCAGGATGACCCGCGGGTA
>JARRRL010000126.1:0-12507 GCA_037380725.1 Gammaproteobacteria bacterium
GCGTATCTTGAGATTTGAAATGTGGACGAATGGACTTTTTCACCCTACGGCTTTGACTTGGCTGCAAGGTCAAAAAACCGAGCTTCGAGATCAAGGTTACTCAGTCCATTGGAAGGATGGACTGGCTGACAAAAATTACTGCAATAAAGTCAAAGATAAATCGATACAGAATATACTGAGGGAGCACTACTTCAATCACCCTTTGACGAAACTTACATCTGAAAAGTAGCTTTCCGCTATTTAAATTCTAATTATATAAAGATTTTAACTCGATTTACACTGATTGAAATTAAGAACCAAAGAAACCATGAAAAACACTCCATATATTTCCTATTTAGACGGCAACTACGACCGTTTTGTAGTGCTAACTGAAGTTGGTCACTTTTGATTATCAAATCCGCTTCTAGCCGTTGTGAGCCAGAAACATTAATGAATGCCTGGTAAAGAAATATTTTCGCTTACTATTATCTACAAAGAAAAGGATGAGAAAGTGCAAAATATTCCAGAACTCACAATCTCGCCGCTATGTCAAATTATTAAAAGAGATAGCAACACCCTAGAAATATACATTTATCAGGATGATGAAAAAAAGTGGACATTGGAAACGGTAGACGTGTACGGAAATTCATATTTGTTTGATCATCATTTTAGCACTGACAATGAGGCTTTAGAAGAACTGTTAAAGATCATAAAATCAGAAGGAATTGAAGAATTTATAGGTGAGGAGGATAAATCACTCAGAACCATCAATTAATAAGAATATAGACCTTACGCGGCGTCCGCTTATGGCCGCATGGAGTTGATTTTTTACAAAAAAGGAAGCTATTGTTCTGAGCAAAAAAATATCAAAGAAAATATATCGCTATCAGAGGTATAGCACACTTTCTCTTGATGCTCTGTGCCAGGATAAAGTGAGGGCCGCGTTCATCTACAAGGGGTGAAGGATATCCTCAAACGCATTCTCTATGCCGGACGTATTCAATTGCCGAAGTGGGGTGTGAATGTCGAGGGTAAGCATGAAGCGCTGATTTTTCCTTTGCACGGGAAATCTATCCGAAAAGAGGCCGTGGAAGACGATATGGCGTGCTGCAGAAAACGCTGACATCGCCTAAACCGCTCTTTGATGCGGCGCAAGCGATGTTCAAAGAGCTATGGGACGAGACGAGCGCTGTCATAACAGACACAAAGACGTGTTCACGATCAAAAAGAAAATGACCAGTATCGAGCGCCAGCTTAGCAGTTTGCTTGATCGTGTGGTCGGGGCCAGTAACGCATCCGTCATCGCGGCTTATGAAAGTTAGATCGGTGAACTGGAAGAGCAAAAGCTGGTTTTACAGGAAAAGTCGCCAAGTGCGGACGGCCATTGCCCAGTTTCGACGTGGCCAGTCGAACCGCCGAAAAAGCCCTACCATTCAGTATTTTCAATGAGTTGGAGTCTGCTAACTCCGATATGGTGCGCCAGGAGGGACTTGAACCCCCACACCTAACGGTACTGGAACCTAAATCCAGCGCGTCTACCAATTCCGCCACTAGCGCTTATTGAGGAGCGTGGATTCTGAGCGAACATAGCAAGAATGTCAATACAGAAAAACCATACAGAGAAATGCTAGACACAAAAGCCGTCAGGGCACGGCAGGAATGGGCATGGCAGGCATAAAGATCTAGACACCTTATAAACCTTTCTCACCGGTTTTAACGCTAATGAGTAAACCATTTCGAAACGTTAAGATCCGTAAAAATCGAGTGGGACCCAGATTATACGTCCACTCATCAACCGAGACAGTAACCTGTTCTCGACCATTGCCAATAGGCTGAGTGATCGACTCAATGCGTTGTTCCTTTAGATCCGGATCACCGCACTTGGCTTGAATTTCCGCACTGGCAGTACCTAAAGGAAATCGAATGAGCTGACAACGTTGAGATCCACGTGTCTCGTGAAAACCACGACCATTTTGGTCAACCGAAACGACCGTACCACCGTCAAAGGTCACGAAGCTAATAAAGCGATGGGGACCTCGATTATAGGCCCATCGTTCATGAAAGCGGGTTAGGCTGTGCTCCCAATCGGTATCGGGATTGCGCCTCAGTTCCGTTGACCAGTGATCAATCCAACTGGGTTCCCCGCACTTTTTGCGCACGGCAATTTTGCTGTCTCCCGCCGTAATTAAGCTGGTGCCACAACGCAGCGCAAATGAATTTTGACTGATTAATACCCCTGTCAAAAGTATAAAAGGGAATACAATCGGGTGAATGTTATTCCGCATGCTTTTCACGCTTCTTTCCTACCCTACCTATCACTCACTTTACTAACGGTATGTTCGCTTTGACACCATATTACCATGTGATGTTGGGTACAAAATGCCTCAGAATTCCCAATTTGCGATAACCGGGCCACGCAGATGACAGGGTGTTTAAATTGAACGTCAAGCTAGTTGAATTGAACTTTAAGGCAGTTGAATTGAATGACAAGGTGTTGAATTCAGGGAACAAGTGGTGCATCCTGCTGAGCGATGGATCTGCCTCAAGGTCCTATCTGAACGCCCACTCAACGTCCTACCTCCACCTATTTAAGGAGCACTCATGACACACACATCCGTCATAACCGGCGCAAACCGAGGCATCGGTTTGGCTTTAGCCACATTGTGTCAGCAACGCGGCGAACAGGTCATTACCGTATGTCGTCATGCATCCGATACGCTGAAGACGCTGGGCGTACACATCATCGATGGCATTGATCTCAGCGATCCGCACGCCAGTCAAACCCTGCGCGAAGCGCTGGCAGGCCAACACATCGACACACTCATCAATAACGCCGGAATTTTAGAAAATGAAACGCTTGGACAACTCAAGGTCGACAGCATAATGGCGCAATTTCAGATTAACGCGCTGGCTCCCTTATTGATCACCGAAGCCCTCTTACCGAATTTGCAGGCCGGAGCCAAAATAGCGTTCATCACCAGCCGAATGGGATCAATGGGCGATAACACCAGCGGAGGTCGCTACGGTTACCGCATGTCAAAAGCCGCGTTAAACGCCGCCGCTGTTTCCCTAGCGCGCGATTTAACCCCCAAACAGATCGCTGTGGCGATTCTCCACCCTGGCTTCGTCGCCACTGATATGGTTGGCGGGCGTGGCGACCTCTTGCCCGAACAAGCCGCCGCCCAGCTACTGGCGCGCCTTGACGCGCTGAGCTTGGAACAAACAGGTCAGTTTTTACACAGTAACGGCTCAACACTGCCGTGGTAATTCAGTAACATGAATCGGTAACAGTAGATCGGTAACAGTAGAATAGAAAAGTACCATACCCTACAAACCCGACTGCTGAGCACCTCCCCCCTTCAACACCCGAATTTCTTCGGTCAATTGATCGATCGACCGATTAATTTGAGCGCGGCTTTGGTTAAGTTGCTCGATCAAAGCCGCTGCCTCTTTCGAACTGGCGCTCATCTCATCCACTTTTACGCGCACCGTTTCCAATATCACAGGTACATCGCTCAAACGCAGGTCTTGCTTGGCAATCGTAGAACGAAGCTGCTCGATACTTTTGGTATGCTGCTTCAAGGTGGCTTCATCTTTGCTCAAGGAGCTAATTTGCTTCTTCAAACTGCCAATGGATGTATTCTGCTTTGCAGCGCTCGTTTTCACCGCTTTCAATTGTTCTTCCAATTTTTCGATGTGAGGCTTATTAGTCTGATGCGCCACCACCCACAATTTACGAATTTCCGAGTCCAGAAATTTCAAACGATCATCAACCGTCTTGCCCCATTTTCCACGCTGATCCGCCGCCGCATCCAGAGCAAGCCGTATATCCTCATACTGACCTTCCGTCAGAAGACTCATGGTATCTAAAGCATGTTGAACCCGCACCAATTGCGCTCGCAGAGAAGTTACTTCCATATACCCCGCGACTCCGACACCCAAGACCAACAGTAAGGCTAACATCGCCAACACCGCACCCATCTTTCCCTCACGGCGTCTGCTGACTCGATGGGGCGCTGCTTTTCCAGCACGCGCCGCACGAGCTGATGACGTATTCTCATCCATTACGGCTTTCATACTGAGATCAAAATCGGGTTCACGTCGACGCACACTGCCATCATTCCCCGCCGGAGCGGCACCAACGCGTCCTGAAGACGACCCTGACACGGGTTTTCTGTTTGAATCTGTCACACCACTTACCATCGGTTATTTATCATTAATTCACATCAAACGACTAGTCACATCAAATGACAGACACATCAAACGACAGACAGCAGATTGACCAGACCTCAGAATGGTCAACACCGCATCACGGTGCTTCCGGCGTCAACGCAACTCGTCGGTAATTTTTAGGCACCACAAACAACGCAGCATCCAAGGAATCAGTGGCAACAGACGCCATTTCATAAACCGTCTCCACTTTTCCTTCATCATAACGTTTCACTTGCACCGGCACACGATTCAATAAAGGATTCCACAAAGCCAATTGATCGACCAATACTTCACCGCCGGGCAATTGTTCCGCAACTTGACGGACGTATTCGTAAAACGATTTGGCTGCTTGCAAGTCCGCCTTGGATAAGCCTAGCGCCTCCGGTTGCACCACACAAATATCACGCACTTTTTCCTGCAACATTAATTGCTCAATTAATTCACAGTGCCGACCACGCACTTTAAGCGTTTGCCCCGTATTTCGTAAAGTGGCGACACCTGGACCCGGTAAAGCAGAAGTGGGTGCCATCTTGCCGACCGCTTGCCCGATAAGAGCCTGCATTTTTTCTCGTTGCTCAGGCGGTAAATCCGCCAACACTTTATTTTGTAACGCATCCAAGGTAGAGCGCAATTGTGCCACAGTTTTTTGATCGACTACACGATACACTTTTTTCGCGTCATCAATTTGAGTAATGGTTTTAGCGTTCCGGTCAAATACCACATAACCGCTGATGTCTTCGAGCTTCCCTAAGCGAATCCGATCGCCTTTCACCCACATTTCGAGCTCTTGGGTAACCCGGTTATCAACCATACGTTGCATTTTCAACGTCGCATCCGCCATAAGCCAAGGCGACCAAGCGGCCAACAAGAACGCCATGGCAACGAAATAAATACGAACCATCTGTCGCCTCACCATTCCAAAGTTTGACCAACTATTCACCACTCATTTCCCTCCTCGATATCGCGATTATGTTAATTTGTTCCACTCAGCACACCACCCACGTAACACGCCAACACGTCAAGCCTCGGTGTGTGACAAAGCGTATAGAAAAAAGTGCACCAAACATGACGGTATTTACGCCGCACTGCCGTCGTTCTCCGTTTCTGAATCGAATCCTCCTCCATCTAAATTTGGAAGCTTGGAGTGTTGGTCGGAATACGGGAGAACCAGCCCAATAGTTAGCTGTATTGACGGGCTCTAGGTCTGCCGGGCCAACTATACCCTCCTTACCCTCAGTATGCGATTAAGATTTGGTGTATTAGGCGGAAAGCAAGCGTTACGATATCAATCACACTGATATCCATCACACACCATTTCACACACCATTATTGATACGGACTTGATACGGAGTTGTTGCCATGACCTCTCAACACCTAAGCCCCGACGATCTGGCTGCTGACGACATCGTCGTCCTCAGCATCGCACGTACCCCTTTAGGCGGATTTCAAGGCGACCTTCAGGCAGCCACCGCCCCCGAACTGGGCGCTGCCGCCATTCACGCTGCCCAAACGCGCGCGGGATTGAATGCGGACCAAATCGACGAAGTCATCATGGGTTGCGTGTTGCAAGCCGGTTTAGGACAAGGTCCTGCTCGTCAAGCCGCTCTGCAAGCGGGTCTGGCGATGCACACCCACTGCGCCACGGTCAACAAACTGTGTGGCTCAGGCATGAAGGCCGTCATGCTCGCCTATGACGCGCTCAAAGCCGGTTCCTGCCGCATCGCGATTGCCGGTGGAATGGAAAGCATGTCCAACGCACCTTACCTTTCCACCTCAGCCCGTCACGGTATCCGCATGGGACACGATGCCTTAAAAGATCATATGTTCCTCGATGGCCTGGAAGATGCGCAGACTGGTCGCCTCATGGGCAGTTTCGCACAGGACACCGCAGACGAGGCCAAACTCACACGTGAAGAGATGGACGCGTTTGCCATCAGCAGTTTAACACGAGCACAAACTGCCATCGAAAATGGTTGGTTTACCCCCGAAATCACCCCCATTACGCTAAAAACGCGCCGCGGCGAACACACCGTTGCAATCGATGAACAACCCGGTAAAGCCCGTTTCGAAAAAATTCCAACCTTAAAGCCCGTTTTCGCCAAAACAGGCACCATCACCGCCGCCAACAGCAGCTCCATCTCCGATGGAGCCGCCGCGCTTGTGTTAACAAGTGCCCGTCACGCCCAGTTTCTGCATCGAACACCGCTGGCCGTGCTGCGTGCGCACGCCTCCCATTCTCAAGCGCCACACGCCTTCACCACGGCACCCATCGGCGCCATTGAGCGTGTGCTGCATCAAACGGGTTGGACTACTTCAGACGTTGATCTGTATGAAATTAACGAAGCCTTTGCGATGGTAGCCATGTTACCGATTCAGCGCTTACATCTCGATCCGGAGACCGTCAACGTATTTGGTGGTGCGTGCGCACTCGGCCACCCCATTGGCGCCACCGGCGCACGCCTTATTGTTACGTTAATAAACGCATTACAACAAAAAAACACTACCCGCGGGCTCGCCGCACTGTGCATCGGCGGCGGCGAAGCCACGGCCATAACACTGGAAAGGTTAATCACCTAATGCTTCGCCCATCAATGCCTATCGTGACCGATCTTGCGCCCCCGTACACGCGCAAATCTTTTCAATTCGGATCGAACGGCATAGAATGATTCAAGAGGGCTACCCCCCTCACCCGCTCCACCGTTTGGAGCACCCCATCAGCATGATGGGTTTTGACAGTAACACAGATGGCGCTTACCCGGTTCCATCGGTGTGACTTCTGGAGGTACGCCATGTTCGACACCATCGAGCAGGCGCGGCTTCACGCGTTACACATCTTCAGTGATGCTGACACGCAGTTGCGCGCTATTGTCGCCATACACAATACCCGACTGGGCCCCGCTCTTGGGGGTTGCCGTTTCCTGCACTACCCTTCTTACACCCACGCACTCGAAGACGCCATTCGCCTCGCTCAAGGCATGAGCTACAAAGCTGCCTTGGCCGGTTTGCCTTTAGGCGGTGGCAAAGCGGTGATCATCAAACCTCAGCCCTTATTCGATCGAGCCGCTTTACTGCGCGCTTTCGGTCGCTGCATCGAGCAACTTAAGGGACAGTACATCACCTCAGTAGACAGTGGCACCAGCTCCGCCGACATGGATGAAATTCAAAAAACCACATCGCACGTGACCGCCACGGGCTTTCATCACGTCAACCCCAGCCCCAATACTGCTTTAGGCGTTTTTTATGGTATCCAAGCCGCATTAGCGCACCGATTTGGGGACGCCAGTTTAGCAGGGAGGCACGTGGCCATACAGGGCGTCGGCAACGTGGGCAAGGTGCTGGCCCAACACCTGCATAATCACGGCGCGACCCTGACGCTCAGCGATACCGATCCGAGTCAAGTCAAACACCTCGCCAGTCGCTTAAACGCACAGGTCGTAGCGCCCGAGCACATCTTTGATGTCCCCTGCGACGTCTTTGCGCCCTGCGGTCTGGGGGGTATCCTGAATGCCAACACCTTGCCGCGACTCCGCTGTCACATCGTAGCCGGTGCCGCCAACAACCAACTGGCCAGTCCAGAACAAGACGACTGGCTGTTTCAACATCGTATTCTGTACGCACCCGATTTTGTCATTAACGCTGGCGGATTGATTCAGGTCGCCAGTGAAAAAAGGGTTCTCGAAACGAATTCGCTCGAAACAAATGTTGAGCATGTTGCGCAGGATGAAAAGCGTGACGACGCCTCACAGCAAGACGACACCCCTCAACAAAAAGCCGTGAAATACCGTACACAGCGCATTCGCGATACCTTACACAACATCTTCACCACAGCCGAACAACAACAGCAAGCGACTGGGCGCATCGCCACCGCATTAGCCGAACGCCTCTTATTTCCGTACGCCATATCCAACACCGCCGGTGAGCAAAGCACAGCAAACCCCATCGCATCATTCGAAACACGCGCCGCCACCCCGCACAGTGCGACTGGTTCCGTTCATCAACACGTGGAGCACTTGTCATGATCACTCAGCACACTCCGTTTTCCATTCCGTATTATCAGGCTTTGGATGAATGGGGGGTCTTGCAGGACGCCGACGCCACGTTCGCACAAAACTTTGAATGGTTGAAACAGGTCTATATCGACATGCTGCGCACACGTCTATTCGACCAAAAATGCATCAATTTGCAACGCACCGGCAAACTGGGCACCTACCCATCTTGTCTCGGACAGGAAGCCATCAGCGTGGTCATTGGTCGATTGATGGACGCGGAAGACGTGTTCGTACCCTACTACCGCGATTTGGCCACTCAGTTAATCCGAGGCGTGCCCATGCACAAATTGATGCTCTATTGGGGTGGCGATGAACGCGGCAACCAACACGAACAAGCCCAACACGATCTGCCCAATTGCGTACCCATCGCCACGCAAATTACGCACGGCGCTGGCATTGCCACCGCCATGAAACTTCAACGACTGCCCCACGCCGTGGTGGCCACCTGTGGTGACGGTGCCACCTCTCGAGGTGATTTTTATGAACCCTTAAACTTAGCTGGAACCTGGCAGTTACCGCTGGTGATGGTCATCAACAACAACCAATGGGCCATTTCCGTGCCGCGCGAGTTACAAACCGCGTGCAAAACGCTGGCGCAAAAAGCCATTGGAGCTGGCGTACCGGGTATACAAGTCGATGGCAACGACCCCATCGCACTCGGAGACGTTCTGTCCCAAGCGCTGCACAAAGCTCGGCAAGGCAAAGGCACTACCGTCATTGAAGCCATCACCTATCGACTCAGTGATCACACCACCGCTGACGACGCCACGCGCTACCGACCCGATCAAGACGTTCAACAGGCAAAACAACAAGAACCCATGGTGCGCCTGAAAGCGTATTTGGAACAGCATCAATGCTGGTCGGATGCAGAAGAAACGGCGCTGCGGGAGAATCTATCGGCCCAGATTCAAACGGAAGTCAATCAATATCTCGACACACCCCCACAAGCAGCCAGCGATATTTTTGATTATCTGTACGATAGCCTACCCATAGAATTAGCCACCCAGCGCGATCACGTTCAACGTAAAGCGCACAACGAATTCGGTGGCACATCGTTTGGCGGAGGATTCAGCTCATGACCATCAACCCCGGCCCATTGCCCAACTCGACAGCCCCCGAAGGTGTCGCAACTTCCAGCACTGTCGCAACTTCCAGCATCGATGCTGACACAAGCGCGCCTGCGAACAGCACATCTCAAACCACATCTCAAACCACGTCTCAAACCATAGCTAAAACAACGGCAAAAAACACCACAGACACGCATTTGAACGACACAACAGAGGCACAGACGCACCACGCCACCATGGTGGACGCCATCAATCTCGCACTGGCTCGTGCACTCCACGAAGACCCAGCTGTGGTGGTGTTTGGAGAAGACGTTGGCAGAAATGGCGGTGTATTTCGCGCCACCATCGATTTACAAAAACATTTTGGCGTGCGCCGCGTCATGGACACGCCACTCGCGGAAGCCCTAATCGCAGGCATTTCGGTGGGCATGTCGACGTACGGCATGAAACCCGTGGCTGAAATTCAATTTCTGGGTTTTATTTATTCTTCCATGGAGCACATCATTTCTCACGCCACGCGCATGCGAAACCGAACACGCGGTCGTCTCCACTGCCCCCTGGTGATTCGCGCGCCATTCGGAGGTGGCATTCACGCTCCGGAGCATCACTCCGAAAGCACCGAAGCCCTGTTCGCTCACATCCCAGGCCTACGCGTCGTGGTACCGTCTTCGCCTGAACGCGCCTATGGTCTGTTGCTGAGCGCCATCCGCGATCCAGACCCCGTCATTTTTCTCGAACCCAAACGGATTTACCGCGCGGTTAAACAAAACCTAATCGACGATGGCCACAGCTTACCGCTGGACCGCTGTTTTCGGATCAAATCCGGGCAGGATGTCACAGTTATTACTTGGGGCGCGATGTTGCACGAGACCCTGCAAACGGCCAAACAGTTGGCGGAACGCGGTATTGATGTTGAAATTATTGACGTAGCGACAGTCAAACCGCTGGACATGGAGACCATCGCCGAATCGGTGCACAAAACCGGACGATGCGTCATCGTACACGAAGCCGCCCGCACCTGCTCGGTGGGCGCTGAAATCGCAGCGCGTTTAGCGGAAGAGCATTTATTTCACCTCAAAGCGCCGATTAAACGGGTAAGCGGTTACGACACCATAATGCCGTATTTCCGTCATGAGCAATTATATTTACCAACGGTACAGGACATCACACAGGCCATTGAGCACGTCATGCGTTATTAACACAACCATGTTTAACACAATCATGTTTAACACACCATGACACGGACACCATATCACGCAGCAACACACAGAAAGGGACACAAGGGGGTAAACGCATGAGTATTTTCAATTTGCCCGACTTAGGAGAAGGTCTACCGGAAGCAGAAATCGTGGAATGGTTGGTCAAAGAAGGCGATACGCTCGCCATGGACCAAGCCATGGTTTTGGTGGAAACGGCCAAAGCGGTTGTCAGCGTTCCTGCTCCACAAAATGGCGTGGTCAAAACCCTTTTTGCCAAAGCGGGGGAACTCGTCAAAACCGGTGCGCCGCTTTTGGAATTTGCCCAGGCGGAAACCGAAATCTCGGATTTATCCGTATTGGAAAAAGCCGTATTGGAAAAAACCGCATTGGAAAAGCCCGTAGAAAAGCTCGTAGAAAAACCTGTAGAAAAACCGACAAAAGACACAGGAACGGTGGTGGGTCACATACCAGAAAATGCGGAAAATATAGAAGCGTCCTTCTCAGAGTCCGCTCACGGCAGCGCCGATCACAACAACGCTGCTCATCACAACAACGCCGTGCGCGCCATCCCGGCGGCACACCGCTTAGCGCAGCAAAGCGGCATCGACTTAACGTCACTGACCGGTACCGGTCCAGAAGGCATTATTGTTGTAGCCGACGTCGAAAACGCACTCAAACAAGCTCCTAGAACGGCGTCTCCATCTTCTCAAAACCTATCTTCTCAAAGCTCATCGTTTCAAAACCAAGCCACATGCAACGACCCCATCATCGAGACCTTACGAGGCGCTCGCCGCGCCATGGCACACGCTATGGCAAAATCCCACGCAGAGGTGGTGGGCGTAACCATTGAAGAAGACGCCGACATTCACCGCTGGCGCTCCGCCGAAGACACCACTTTGCGTTTAATTCGCGCCATCGCTTACGCGTGTCGCATCGAGCCCAGCCTCAACGCGTGGTACAACCACGATGCCTTACAACGCACGTGTTTTGAAGACGTACACCTGGGTATGGCCGTGGACACACCCGAAGGTTTGTTCGTTCCCGTTCTACGCGCCGTGAACACCAAACAACCGCGCAGTCTGCGCCAAGAACTCACAGCAATACGGGAACACCTCCAAGCCCGATCCATCCCCAAAGAAGACCTGCAAGGCGCGACCCTAACACTGAGTAATTTCGGGACTATCGCTGGTCGCTACGCAACACCAATCGTCACCCCACCTCAGGTTGCCATTGTTGGCGCGGGTCGAAGCCGAGACGCCGTGGTGGCACACAAAGGCAAAATAAAAATTCGACGCCTCTTACCACTCTCATTGAGTTTCGATCACCGCTGCATTACCGGTGGTGAAGCCGCTCGGTTTCTGCGTGCCTTGATCGAAGATTTGGAGGATAAAGTGTAGGGTTGCTGGCATTTTTTATCTACATCATCATTTTGCCGACAAGCAAAACGCCTGAGTGTATCGTTTTCAATGCATCAGACTGGGTGTATGTATAGCGATTTTACTTCTTGCGATATTTTCTTTTATAAAAGGAGTACCTCGGGATAGCATTGGGCGCATGGCTGAGTTGTCCGGTTGTAGGATCCACCTTTTGGCGGACTCTAAAGACAGACATCGCAATCGCATTGGGCGCATGGCTGAACTTTCCAGTTTTGGGATCCACCTTTTGGCGCTTTTTAAAGATAACCATCGAAATAGCATTGGGCGCATGGCTGGGTTGACCGGTTTCAGGATCCACCTTTTTATGATTTTTAAAGGTATATCTCGGAATGGCATTAGACGCTTGGCTGAACTGTCCGGTTTCGGGGTCCACCTTTTGGCGATCTTGAAAGACGTACTTCGGAATGGCATTAGGCGCATGGCTGACCTTTCCAGTTTTAGGATCCACCTTTTGGCGATATTGAAAAGTAGACCTCGGAATAGCATTAGGCGCATGGCTGACCATTCCGGTTTTGGGATCCACCTTATTGCGCTTTTTAAAGGTGGATCTCGGAATAGCATTGGG
>JARRRL010000127.1:0-4948 GCA_037380725.1 Gammaproteobacteria bacterium
GTCAGGCTGGACCGGGCGTAGTCGAGGCTTGGGCGTCGGGAGGTCTCTGTGGGGTTCTTCCCTAGGTGCTCGCCTTCGGACGGGTCACCATGCTGCTCAACGATGGTTTTACAAATGGCCAACCCCACACCGCTGCCCTCATACTGCGATTTTGAGACCAGCCGTGTAAAGGGCTTAAAAATATCATGTGCAAAACGTGAATCAAAACCAATCCCATTGTCCACAAACGTGATCAATACCCGCTCCGCACTCGTTTGGCATCGTACCTCAATCTCAATACATGTTTTATCGTTGTATTTACACGCATTATGTAACAAATTTTGAAACAAGTGTTGCATCATGGAGCGGTCACAGCGCATAACGGGTAAACGATCACAGTGCACCTTGATTTTTCTATTTGGAAAATTCGATTCCAATATCGGTTTAACATACTCAATAATCCGGTTCAAATCTTCTTGTGTTGTCTTCTTCGCTTGAGTACGAAAACGAGAAAAACGGATCACATCATCAATGAGCGTTTGCAACGATTTCAAATACCCTCGCAAATCCTCAATGTGTTGATCGATGTCGGCTTCGTCCTCTCTGGCTTTCGCTTCACACAAATAATCCAAACTGTACAAGCAATGACGCAATGGCGCTTTCAGATCATGCGAAACAATGTACGCAAATTCTTCCAAAATATCGTTTGAACGCTTTAGATGTTCCATCTGGATCTGCAAATCGTCTTCCAGTCGCTTAAACGCTTGCATATCAACCAGTTGTCCCTCAATACAATGCCGCGTTTGCCCGCTTTCATTCACGCGACACTTACACAACCTCCACAGAGACTGACCCGTGGCGTGCCGTAATGACAGCAATTGCTCCGCCGTCTCACCCGCGTGCAACATCCGTATTTTTTCCAAAAACGGTTGAAATTTTTCAAGCAAGATATCTGACCAATTTAACTTTTTTTCGATCGCGTAGCCTAATTTTCGCTTCAAAGTATCACTGATGTACAAACTGTCGCCGCTGGGTTTCCACTCAAAATAGCCATCGGACAAGGCATCCACCAACGATTGAAATCGATTTTCCGTCTGCTGACATTGACGCTGCGAAATCGACAATTTCGTGATATTAATAAACGTGAGGATCACGCCACGCACCACGCCGGACTCCGCACCCGCCTTGTCCAATCGGTGGATACGCATTTGATAAACGGAACCGTTTTCGTGATGCACCTCTTTTTCCACCAAACTGCCGCTCCGCATCACACGCTGAATATCGGGGATAATATTCCGCAACAAACTGCCCGATATGACATCAACAGGACGATTAAAATCACCGGACACCAGGTGAAAAATATCAGCAGCCATATCCGAAAATTTGCGGATGCGCAATCGGTCATCTAAGAACAAAATACCAATGCCCGACGCTTCAACAATCCCTTTTTCATCCGCTGCAATTTCAGCACGCTCTCTTTCTTTTGCCTGGTATTCGGAGTTGACCGTGACCAACTCTTCATTCACCGATTGCAACTCTTCGTTGGTGCTTTGCAATTCTTCGTTCGCGGCCATCAATTCCTCGTTGGAGGACTGCAATTCTTCATTGCTGGTTTCTAATTCCTCCACCGTCGTGCGTAAGCTCTCCCGTGTAAACTGTAACTCTTCTTCCAGCTCCGACACCCGAGACACCAAACTTTCCTCGGCCATCACTTCTGCCGCCTCATCCGCCCTGGCGCTGAGCCCCCCCGCCGCCACGATTGCAGCACCGCCTGTGTTGACGACTTCAGTGTTGACGGCTTCGTCGCTAACGGTCGTGGGTGCCACCGACACCGTCACTCGCTCTTCGTCATTAGGCGAAATCGACACCAACAGGTAATCAACATCACTCGGTAAGTCCGTCAGCGGTTGCATTATCACGTTTGCACTGTTGCATTGCGCAAAACCCTCCACAAAACGCGTTTGAACAGGCTGTTGTGTTTTAGTGACGTGACTCAACATTTGCGTGATCACAGCCCGAGCCGGTCCTGTCACCATGTTTCTCAAATTCAAACTGGTTTCACCTGGCGTGATCTGTAAGAAACGACCCGCATCGCCGAAAGCGTGCAACACGTCTCCAGAAACATTGATCAACAAACTGGGCGGCACATAACGCTGCAACAAAATATTAAGCGCCTTTCGACTTTTAGCACTGATCACCTGATCTTTCCCAGAAATATTTTGAATACTGGGCAATATTTTTGGAGAAAAATCAATCAGACTCACCAGGGGCCGACGTTGACCTTCCCGCAATTTTTGGAAAACTTTATGCTTACCATCACACTCACCGTAGTGACACGCGTGCGAACCCAAGGTTTCACTGGGACCCAAAAAAAGTAATCCCTTGTTTTTCAGGGCAAACGTCAACAAACTGAGGACTTTCTTTTGCGTCTCTTGATTAAAGTAAATCAATAAATTGCGGCAACTGATGAGATGAATTTTTGTAAACGGTGCATCGCGAATCAGATTGTGCTGAGCAAACACAATGCGTTGGCGCAACGACACGTTAACGCGATACTGATCCCCGTTCACACGCGTAAAATAACGCGCTTGGCGTTCGTCGCTCACGCCTTTCAGACTGCTGGCCGGATACAATCCCAGAGCGGCTTTTTTAATAGAATTGTTGTGCACATCCGTGGCAAAAATCTTAAATCGAAACGGTTTTTCCATCGTGCTCGCTATTTCACACAGCAGCATGCCCAACGAATACGCTTCTTCGCCGGTGGCGCAGCCTGGCACCCAGACTCGAAATTCGTCATCTTGCGACGCCATAAATACTTGTAACACCTTTGGCAAGTGACACTGCAATCGCTCAAACGCTTCGGTATCGCGAAAAAACTCAGTTACCCCAATCAGCAAGTCATAATACATGGCCTCCAGCTCGTTTTCCTGCTGCGACAACACCTGAATGTACTCGTTGAGGGTAGGCAGATTCAACAGGGCCATACGCCGCTCGATGCGGCGCGAGATGGTGGCCATTTTGTATTGCGAAAAGTCCAATTCATAGCGTCGATTAATCAACATCACGATTTCAACTAATGGGTTGCCTTCCTCGCGCCAATCGCCCATCGCTAATTGCTGACCCACCCGCTCATTGCGCTGAACAAATCGCAGCATCGCTTCGGGGATTTCAGCGGGTGCCAAAATCATATCAATTTTGTGCGTTTGGATCGCGCTGCGCGGCATGCTTTCAAACTTGCACGTATTGGGTCGCTGCGCAATCGTCATCCCCCCCGAATCGTGAACCGCTTGAATGCCTTTTGTGCCATCGGAGCCCGTGCCGGACAACACGATGGCAACGCCTTTATCCTGGTAAGATTCCGCCAAGGAATTAAAGAAAATATTAATGGGCAAACTCAATAACTCACCCAATTCACGCTCCGTCAGCAATAATTTCCCATTAGAAACCATCATTTCTTTTTGTGGTGGTAACAAATAAACCGTATTGGCCTGTAACACCTGTTGATCTTGCACCACCACCACCGGTAACGCCGTCCGACGCCCCAATAATTCATCCATGAGGCTTTTGTGATCGGGGGATAGATGTTGAACCACCACAAATGCCACCCCCGTATCCAAGGGCATATGAGAAAACAATTCTTCCAACGCTTCCAAACCACCCGCCGAGGCACCAATGGCCGCCACATAAATCGCTGGTGCAGCGTGACACGGTGCCGAGGTGTGAACGCGTGCATGCGCCTTTAATTCTGCCGTTTCTTCATCTAGCTCTGTCGTTTCTTCATCAGGCATTATTCAATGCATCCCATTCTCGTTGTAACTCCTGTGCAGCGTACAAAGCTTGTTCTACCGAGGTGCGCAGCGCAGGGTCCAAGGTCTGTTGTTGCAGCCCCAGCTCCAACGGCATAATCAGTTCACGCGCTAGACCATTCAAGGTGCCTTTCAGGCTTTGTATTTGTCGATAATGTAACGCGGTCGCCGCTAGGTAATTAACTTTACGGCACAACAAAGCGCCATCGATGGGTTTGGTCAAAAAGTCAAAAGCCCCACACTGATAAGCGCGCATCACTTCATTTGCACTGAATATTTTTCCAGTAATCATCACAACCGGTATGTGTTGTAATTCCGAATCGGCGCGCAGCGTCTGCAAAAATTCAAAACCATCCATGCGCGGCATACTGACATCCACTAAAATGCAATCAATCGTCTCATCGAGCAACATACCCAGCGCACTCTCTCCGGATACAGCCTTATGAATCACCACATCGATGGCGCTTAAGGTTTGCTCTAAAGCAATTAGATTTGACAGTTGATCATCAATAAGTAAAATGTGGGGAAATTGAGCCATAGCGCTATTCATCTCTCCGTGAACGATTTTCTCCTCCGCACCCTATTTTCAGCAACTCCGTTGAGAACATCAAGCAGCAACTTCATCGTTGTCCTATCGATAGGGCAAACGCATTATTTTTTATTGAAAAACAAAATGAGCGCATCAAAATGAGCGTGCGCACAAAAAAACACTCAAAAATTAAAACATGAGATCATTAATAATTCACTTGTCTACGAAAGAGCAGTCATTTTTGAATTATTATCAACTTGAATAGGCGTATTATCTGCTTATCGTGTAGGAAACAAGCTATCTGTTACGTAGATACCCACCCCTGTTACTTGTCGATACAATTTAACAGATAGACAAACGATCACAAAGCGATCCATTGCCACATTTTATAAATAACACATTGTTTTTAATAGATTTAATTGCTTCTTGCGCCGCAAGCGATGATTCGGCATTCTGGAGACAGTGAGGAGCAGGTAGCCCTCACCGCTGGACTAAGCGCCATCACGCTGATCCCCGCACAGGCAGTGGATATGGCGAAGTTCCAGCATTGCACAAACAATAAAAAGAGCTCGTCAAAGGATGGACCAGAGAGACCAGTCAGGTTCGCGGTATAACCAGAACAAGAACAACGCGG
>JARRRL010000127.1:4963-6830 GCA_037380725.1 Gammaproteobacteria bacterium
TTATTTGAATTAATGCAGTCTTCTGAGGTCCAGTTTTAAATGTAAATGTCCATTCCATGTCAAAACCAATAACAAAAAGAAACTGGTCTTTGTGATAGGGGGAGAGTACCCATGACGGACTCTCCCCGCTTCCTGCCACCTAACTTATACAGCTACTTAGTACACCTAACTTATACACCTACTTAGTACACCTAGCCCTTTTCGCCGTCGTCATCCCAGGTATGGATCATTGACGCGTATAAAACCACGCTTAGCAGCCATTCTGTCCATACGAACAAGCACGAACAAGATTGTGTTACCCCACACTTTTGATGATACTCTTTGTAAGGCGATGTCCAGACGTTGTAATTTGCTCGCTTCCCTCTTATCCTTCACAATCTTTCACAACCAGCACACCGTCCCTGAATAGTTGCCCGAACACTGTTCTGACGGCCAAGTATAGGCAAATTGATCACAACTATGTCCGCGCTCACACCATACGACGCCACTGAACTGAGTCTCTCACGAGAGAGTTTCCCCGCCAGCGCTAAACAGATTGTTGAGCAGCTTCAACAAGCGGGGTTTGATGCCTACATTGTTGGTGGGGGCGTACGAGACTTACTGCTGAAAAAAACCCCTAAAGACTTCGACATCGCCACGAACGCACTGCCTGAAGAGATCAAACACACGTTTGCCTCGCGCTGTCGCATTATTGGCCGACGATTTCGCCTTGCGCACGTTCGCGTTGGTCGGCACATTATCGAAGTCGCCACCTTTCGCGGTCCGCATCAACAGCAAGACAGCACCGCCTCAACGACTGACGCGGACAGTTCAAACAACTCGCCCCAGCATCACGAATCTCGCCGCACAAGCCCCCCTTTCCGAAGTGAGCGTGGTTCAGGGCGATATCGAAAACCCGACACCTTACCAGCGGGCGTTATGTCCAGTGCGGGTATGGTATTGCGTGACAACGTATACGGCACCCTCGACGAAGATGCCGTTCGCCGCGATTTTACCATCAATGCCTTGTATTACGACCCCATTCAACACCAAGTATTAGATTTTACGCAGGCCTTGACGGACATCAAAACCCAAACGCTGCGACTCATCGGAGACCCCGAACAACGCTTTCGCGAAGATCCAGTACGCCTATTACGAGCCGTAAGACTGTCACAGAAGTTGAACCTCACCATCGCCCCAGAAACCTTGAAACCACTATCCCAATTGGCCCCCTTGCTGCATCACGTCTCAGCAGCTCGCTTATTTGACGAGGTGCTAAAACTTTTTTTATCGGGTCACGCCGTAGCCTCATTCGAGGGTATTCTTCACCACAATTTTTTATCTACCTTGTTCCCGGCAACGGCCAAACTCATTGAGCAGCGACCCGAGATCTTAACACTGTTAAAACTGGTGATGCGCAATACGGACGCACGCCTGGCGGTGAACAAACCCGTTACACCCGCTTTTCTGTTCGCGGCGTTTTTGTGGTATCCCGTACTCGAACGTCACCAACACATACTGAGCAACAGCAAAATCGCGTTTTTCCCTGCCCTGCATCAAGCCAGTGAGGAAATCCTCTTCGAACAAAGCAGCATCACGTCAATCCCCAAGCGGTTTTCACGTCCAATGCGAGAGATCTGGGAATTGCAATTTCGCCTGCCCCGGCGCACGCGACAACGCGCCATGAAACTGCTGCAACACCCTCGTTTTCGAGCGGGCTACGACTTATTGTTATTACGTGAAGAAGCCAAAGAAATACCAGAAGAGCTGGGCCCCTGGTGGACGGACTTTCAAATCGCCGAACCCAAAAAACAGCGCCATATGCTTAATGCGCTGCAAAACAAAAAGCCTGCAGCGGCACAACAGGCGAACCCTATCGTCAACACCC
>JARRRL010000127.1:6871-14004 GCA_037380725.1 Gammaproteobacteria bacterium
TCGAGTGCGGGGCACCCCAACAGTGGAGCGTGCAAACTGTGTATCATGTTTTTATTGGTATTGGGAGTAATCTGGGCCGCCAGCAAGCGCACATTTTGCGCGCGCTCGACGCCTTAACACGCACTCCACAGATCCGTCTCATCGCTCTATCACCGTGGTATCGAAACCCACCAATCGGGTTAAAGCACCAAGGGCATCACATCAATGGCGTGATTGAAATCCATACGCCGCTGACTCCCCTGGCGCTCTTACACACCCTGAAGCGCATCGAGCGTCAGATCGGTCGCACCCAAAAGCGAAAACGCTGGGGACCTCGTGTTATCGACCTGGATATTTTACTCTACGAGACGCGTACGCTGCGCACACGTGCGTTGCACTTACCTCATGCTCAAATTTGGAAACGTGCCTTTACCGTGTTACCGTTGCTGGATCTATACGAGCGACTGCCTGCTCCGACGCAACAACGCCTGCTTCACGCAGCGCAGCACTTCACGCGCGACGCATTTCAGCGTATTGCGTTTCCAGATCCACGCCGACGATCTTGGCGACACGGCGTCCCACTGCATACCCCTGCACGTCATCAACACGCGGAATAAACATTATGAAAAACACGGCGCCTCACAGCACGCCCGTCACCACTCAAACGCTTGCACAACAAAAAGCCAAAGGCGAAAAAATTACCATGCTCACGGCTTACGACGCCACCCTGGCGCATTGGATCAGTGAAGCCGGTGTGGACATTATTCTCGTTGGAGACTCTCTCGGCATGGTCATACAAGGCCACACGTCCACCATCCCGGTGTCCGTCGCAGACGTCGCCTATCACGTCAAAGCCGTAGCGCGCGGCTGCCGAGGACCGCTCATCCTCGCCGATGCCCCCTTCATGAGTTGCAGCAACTCAGAACGCGCACTGCACACCGCTCAGACTTTAATGCAAGCAGGCGCAAACATGATCAAAATTGAAGGCAGCGCCCGTTTATGTCCTCTGGTAACCCAGCTCAGTGAGGAAGGAATTCCCGTTTGTGGCCACTTGGGCTTAAGGCCGCAATCCATCAATCAAATTGGTGCGTATCGCGTTCACGGACGCCACAACACGGAAGCCGAAACGCTCATGGCTGATGTGGAAGCACTTGTTAAAGCGGGCATTCGTTTGCTGGTGCTTGAGTGCGTGCCCGCATCGCTGGCCGCTCGTGTTGCGGCGGCTTGCGCGGTGCCCGTGATCGGCATTGGTGCGGGCGTCGACGTAGACGGACAAGTCCTCGTTCTGCATGACATGCTCGGTTTAACGCCCAAGCCACCGCGATTCAGTCGCAACTTCCTGATCGATGTCCCCGATATACCTGCGGCTCTCACCGCCTTTCGCGACGCCGTAAAATCCAAGCAATTTCCCGACACGGAACACCAACTCTCTTAATACATGTCTCTTAATACATGCCTCTAAACACATGTCTCTTTACACATGCCTCTTTACACATGATCATCCACGACACATCAATACCCATTTCTGGCAACATAAGCTGGCAACACACGCTGGGAAAACTGATCTATGGAAATCCTCACTTCCACGCAAGCTGTACGCCAATGGCGTCAGGCTCAATCCAAACAGGACAAAACCATCGGACTGGTTCCCACCATGGGAAACCTTCACGCGGGGCACCTCAGCCTGATCGCGTTAACCCAACAGCACGCCGATTGCTGTATCGCCAGTGTCTTTGTGAACCCCACTCAATTCGGCCCCACAGAAGACTATGAGGCCTACCCGCGAACCTGGGAAGCCGATTGCCACGCTTTGCGCACCGCACACGTGGACGCAGTGTTTGCTCCCACCGGCCCGGAAATACTTTACCCGAGCGCGCCCACTGAACAAGTCGGGCTGATTCCGCCTCACGCAGCACACGGCTTGTGTGGCGCCTGGAGGCCAAGCCATTTCAGTGGCGTTTTACAGGTGGTAAACAAATTATTTAATTTGATTCAGCCGGATTATGCCACTTTTGGCGAAAAAGATTATCAACAATTGACGCTCATTCGCCTAATGGTACGCGATTTTCTGCTGCCCATTCGCATTCTTTCCAGTCCCGTGATACGAGAACCCTCTGGGCTGGCGATGAGTTCACGCAATCAGCGCCTTTCGAATCAGGATCGTCAGATCGGCGCCCAACTCAGCCAACATTTATTTCAAACCCGCCACGCATGGCTCAACGGTGATCTACAAACGCCAAGTGCTCAAACGGAACACTGCCAAACACAATTGGCGCATCTCAATTCAGTCGGCTTTCGCATGCAATACTACGAAATGCGTCGCGCCGATACGCTACAGACGTTAGATACACGTTCCCCCGACACCCCCTCAATGCCAGCGCAACACCTCTCCAGCCCCCATCAGGATACAATCGCAGTACTCGCAGCCGGATACTTGGGTGAAACACGCCTCATTGACAACATTTTGATACAAAACGCCTCTCTCATTTGATCGGTTCATCAAGTGGCAACGTTTGATTACAAATCGTGTTTTTAGACTGATTGATCAGCGTGAACGCACATCGTATGCTGGATAGAGTTGCGAAGACGACGTGATCGCGATGCAGACAACGCGTCATCCACAGACAATAAAAACAGCTAAATTGAGAA
The DNA here is from genome assembly GCA_037380725.1 of Gammaproteobacteria bacterium. Taxonomy (GTDB): domain Bacteria; phylum Pseudomonadota; class Gammaproteobacteria; order Pseudomonadales; family JANQJO01; genus JARRRL01. The sequence continues at coordinate 9,500 of JARRRL010000127.1, forward strand.
GCGATAAATAGAACCATGGCCATTCGTAGATCTTGTGCGCTTACGGTGTTCCTTGTGACATCCACGCTCAGTGGCTGTTTCGGTGGTAATTCTGGGACAGAAGTACGATCCGCTGAATACGAAGCTTACTGCGTCACCTGTCACAATCTCAATGGCAGTCCTTCTTTTATGGGACCCATCGGTGTTCAAATCGGTCCAAACACCTGCAAGAAAGTATCGTGTTCAAACCTGGATGAACTCACCCAATACATCGAAGTGAACATGCCGCCTCGAAGTTCAGTCTGCACAGGCGAATGCGCTGAATCAACGGCTCAATTTATTGTTGCCAACTTTCAAACCAGTTCAGCAGGCACTGCAGCATTGAACACCAAAAGCATTCTGTCCGCGCTTTCTAAGTTATCAGCAGATGATATGGCCGCATACGATCAGAGCACAGGAGAACCTGTCGATCTGATGGAATGGCTACCCACCGACGCTGAATCCTCAACTACAGAATAATCACCGACAACACTGTGCCTTGATTGAGCCACAGCTCTGCTTTAGTCATGCTGAAGCAAGTCGCGATGTCAGCAAGTGCCGCAGCATCATACTGACAGCTTGCCTCAAAGCACACGCCACTCAAACCACACACAACACGACGTGTTATTTGGGTGCAGACCTAACTTTTCGTGCCTCTTTTGCGTAACCGTTTTATCCGCACATGGATTCAGCCGAAATGGACATTCTGTATCCGCGCCCGTGCACGTCTGCAGCAAGTGCAGTATCCTTGTGTGCTGAGCCATATCATGCTGGGCGCGATCGATAAGGTGCCCTGGGTTCCCCTCATTCCTCATTTACAGGAGCTTCTCACCGTATGGAAAACGTATATCCTGCACCCCCGCACTTCCTGAGTCCAACCACCTTGACGCCCGCTCAATACGACAGCGAATACAAAGCCTCCATCGATGACCCCAGCGCATACTGGTCGGCGCGCGCTCAGGAATACCTGAATTGGGAAACCCCATTCAAGACGGTGTTCAATTCAGACATGAAAAATGGGAAAGTAAGCTGGTTTGAAGACGGTACCTTAAACGTTGCGGCAAACTGCATCGATCGCCATCTGCCCCAACGCGCCGAACAAACCGCACTGATTTGGGAAGCCGACGACCCCAATGAAACCCCTCAGCACTTTAGTTATCAAGCGGTACACACGGCGGTGTGCCAACTGGCTAATGCGCTGACCACACTCGGCGTCAAAGCGGGCGATCGTGTCTGCATTTATTTACCCATGATCCCCGAAGCGGCTTTCGCCATGCTGGCCTGCGCTCGACTCGGCGCCATTCATTCTGTCGTATTTGCTGGCTTTTCCCCTGAGTCACTGAAGGATCGCATCTTGGACGCCGACTGCCGTTACCTCATCACCGCAGACGGTGGCTATCGAGCGGGCAAAATCATTCCATTAAAAGCCAACGCGGATACCGCCTTAGCACACTGCCCCGCCGTCACGAAAACCATCGTGGTGAAACGCACCGGTGAAGCCATTTCCTGGCACAGCGATCGCGACTGCTGGTATCACGATATCGTCAAGGCCGCCAGCACCGAACACAGCGCCGCCGCCTTTTCTGCCGAGCACCCCTTGTTTATTCTGTATACTTCTGGCTCCACCGGAAAGCCCAAAGGTGTCCTACACAGCTCCGGTGGCTATTTACTGGGAGCGGCTTTCACACACAAAACCGTCCTCGATTACCGCGAAGGCGATGTGTACTGGTGTACTGCCGACGTGGGTTGGATCACCGGTCACAGTTATATTGTCTACGGTCCATTAGCCAATGGCGGCACATCACTGATGTTTGAAGGCGTGCCGAATTACCCCAATGCCTCGCGGTGCTGGGAAATCGTTGATCGACACAACGTGAATATTTTTTACACCGCCCCAACAGCGATACGCGCACTCATGGCTCAAGGCGACGAGCCCGTGCACAAAACATCACGCCAATCGCTGCGCTTGTTGGGTACTGTGGGCGAACCCATTAATCCGGAAGCGTGGTCGTGGTATCACCATGTGGTGGGCAAGGGCAGCTGCCCCATTGTTGACACATGGTGGCAAACGGAAACCGGAGCCATCATGATTGCACCACTGCCTGGAGCCACCCCTTTAAAACCCGGCTCAGCCACACGTCCGTTCTTCGGTGTGCAACCGGTGTTGTTGGACGACAACGGACAGGAACTCGAAGGAGTAGCCAGTGGTAAATTAGCCATCAAACACAGCTGGCCAAGCCAAATTCGGTCGGTGTACGGCGATCACGCACGCTGTGTCGATACCTATTACCGCGCATTTCCGGGTTACTATTTCACAGGTGACGGCGCTTCACGTGATGCCGATGGGTACTACTGGATCACAGGTCGCGTGGACGATGTGCTCAACGTATCGGGCCACCGTTTAGGGACCGCCGAAATTGAAAGCGCCTTGGTGAAACACCCCACTATCGCCGAGGCCGCCGTTGTGGGTTTTCAGCACCCGATTAAAGGCGAAGGCATTTACGCGTTTGTGATCCCTATGAAAGACGCCTCCATTGACGCCAATCTTGAAAACGCGCTCGTCGCGCACGTTGCCCAAGAAATTGGCCCCATCGCCAAACCCGATCACATACAAATCAGTTCGGGATTACCCAAAACGCGATCCGGGAAAATCATGCGACGCATTTTACGTCAAATTACCGCCGGCAAACCCGACCAGCTCGGCGACACCAGCACGCTCGCCGACCCATCGGTGATCGCGGAATTAATCCGTCATTGCAAAATTAAACCCACGACGTGATGTAGACGCGGTGGCGGAAACTATTTTTCACAATCAACACCACACCACTTTCCGCCACCGCTATCGCGCTAAAAACCCGAGGCGTCTTCATCCAATGGTTGCAGCAGCACCATATCGCCTTGTTGAAAATTCTGATTGAGGTAATCATCAAAATCTTTCGCGCGAATCGTCCACCACATCACGCGCTGCTCCAAGGCCGGAACAAAAAAGAACGAACGTCCCTCAGAAAAAGTGATCTTCTGATCAACGAATTTTTTAGGTTTAAGCTGAAACCGATACACCCAGTCACCCGTATCCGCCATTTCATACTTGCTGTTTCCCAAGTAACCCGTTTCAACATCCACCACGCGCGACACCCCTTGACACGATCCCCCCGCAAATTCCAAAAAACGAATCTCCGACAAACCTTCTGGCTGCCCGGCATACAATCGAAATTCGGTAAGAGACGCCTTCGTTTGATCCGGTTGAACAAAACACGCAGAGACCCACGTTCCCGTCAGCTCCGGTGCAAAACCCCGCACATGAATGTAATCAATACGCTCAAGCTCGGCATCACCTTGATCCGAATCGAGCTCCTCCTCCGACTGCTCCGTATCCGTTCGAATGGGTCCATCCGGCGAAGCATCGCCAATACAGCCATGCAGCATACCCGTCAACACCAATACCCACACCATGCACCACCCGGAAGATACTCGATCTTCACGATGAACCGTGCAGAACCCCATAATCGACATGCAGACAGACCCCAACCCCACACACTCAGTATTTATTATCGTTTACTTGCTTTTGCTTTCGCTTTCGTTCTTGCTCTATTTTCTCGCTACGCGCTGTCAGCTTTCCAAGCGATCTACGCACTACGCAGCCAAAACGAACACAGCCAAGCGACACCCATCAGGCCAGTTACCCTCCCAGGGTGCCATGTCTCTGAGTGAACACTAAAGAATACTTTCGTTTGCATCTGTTACGATAGTTGATAGCGGAATCACGAATATGAGTAACGCGATGTAAACGCACGATTTAGTTCATTACAATGTCGTGACCCCATGTGCCAAGCTCATGTGAGACACCCCCTGCTTTGAGATAAGATAGAAAGGGGCACACAGCATGAGAGTAACGCAATGCAAAGCAACCTACTGATTTTACTAATGGCCAAGTAATACCGAACCCAAACTTGGAGAAGCGTACCCGACGAGTCTTCACTCCAGACTACAAGCTTGAAATCATTCAGCGTGCGGCGCAGTGCAAGCACGGTGAGCTTGGCGAACTGCTTCGCCAGGAAGGCTTGCACAGTACACAACTGCAACTGTGGCGCCGCGAATACGATGAAGGTGGACTGGAGGCCCTGTCGAAGAGCCTACCGGAGCCCAAACAGAAAAAAACCAATGAACAACACCAGTTGAGCAGTCGCTACTGACAGCGCGCACCTCAGCGGCATGCGGTTCCGCGTTTAAAGGCGAGCAGACCCAACGAAGTGTGGTGCAGGGACGTAACAAAATTAGCAACATATAAACCTGCGGTGTATCTGTCGTTGTATGTGGTGATAGATTTATTCAGTCGTTTTGTGGTGGCCTGGATGCTGTCGACAAAGGAGAACAGCGGGTTAGCCCAGCAACTAATGCGTGAAGCAACGGGAAACTATGGGGTAATACCGCAGTCGGGCCTGACGGTACACCAGGATCGCGGCAGCCCGATGACAGCGCATCGCTAT
>JARRRL010000128.1:0-7108 GCA_037380725.1 Gammaproteobacteria bacterium
AAGCTACCTATTTACGAGCCTGGTTTGGACGATGTGGTGAAACGCTGTACTCACCAGGGGTTGTTGCATTTTTCGACTCAGCTTGAGGAGGCCATGCAATCGACTCCCATCCTGTTTATTGCTGTAGGCACGCCACCCGGGGAAGATGGTTCTGCCGATTTGAGCCACGTGTTGGCTGTGGCGCAGGAGATCGGTAAATACTTAACTGAGTATGCCGTGATTGTGGATAAAAGTACTGTGCCAGTTGGTACGGCTGAACGGGTTCGACAGACTATTCAAAAGGCGCTGAATGATCGATCTATTTCGCTTCCCTTTGATGTGGTTAGCAACCCTGAGTTTCTCAAAGAAGGCGCGGCCGTAGACGATTTTATGCGGCCCGATCGGGTGATAATCGGTACGGATAGTTCGCGTGCGCAAGCGTTGATGGAAGAGCTGTACGAACCGTTTGGGCGTACACGAGACAAAGTCATGGTAATGGGAATACGTGATGCAGAAATGACTAAGTACGCCGCCAATGCAATGTTAGCAACAAAAATATCATTCATGAATGAAATGGCCACCTTGTGTGAACGCTTAGGGGTTGATGTGGAAAATGTTCGGCAAGGTATCGGGTCTGACTCGCGAATTGGCTACTCTTTTATTTATCCTGGTTGCGGGTATGGTGGCTCATGCTTTCCAAAAGACGTGAGTGCACTGGTGCACATGGCGGAGCAATCCGACTTCACACCATGGGTACTTGCTGCGGTGGAACGTCGTAATCGTGCACAGAAAAAACACCTTTTCGATCGCATTACGCAACACTACAAAGGAAACTTAACCAACCGGTGCTTTGCAATCTGGGGTTTGGCCTTTAAGCCCGGTACAGATGACATGCGTGAGGCCTCATCGCTTGTCATCATTGACTTATTACTGGCCGCAGGTGCTTGTGTTAAAGTCTATGATCCCATTGCCTCGGCCACTGCCCGCAAAGCCATGCCTGAGATCTGGGTACAAGAAGGAAAGGTGACTTTTTGCGCTCATCAATACGAAGCTGTTCCTGAGGCCGATGCGCTCATTCTCGTGACAGAATGGAAATTTTTCCGACAACCTGACTTTGATTTTTTACAGCGTACCTTGAAAGAACCTGTCATTTTTGATGGTCGTAATCAATATGATCCCGCACGCTTAAGAGAGCGTGGTTTTACTTATTATGGTATTGGTCGCTAACAGAGCAGCCTAACACTACAACACATTGTGCTCGCTCGCAGCAATAACGCTTTACACGTTAAGGCGCTATGTGCTCTGAGAGTTGTACGTAATCGAATTGAGGTTTTCAGTTGATCAAAGCGCCAAGGCTATATGGCTGGCAATTAAGCCCAGTGCTTCTAAGCCTGCTGTTTTTCCCTTTGGTGTGGTGGCACCTGGGTGTAGAGTGGTTGGCCGGTGAGCAAGATCTTGCTCACGGTTTTCCCGCTCTGCTTGCTTACCTGTTTGTGTTAACGCGAGAGCCTTTTGAGCACAAACGCTTGACGTTCTATGAAAAAATGTTCTCTACAGCCGCTTTAATGGCCTTGTCCGCCTTGTACGTGCTTGCGGAGCTGGTCAATATCGATTTACTGACTTACCTCAGTCTTCTGGCTGCCTTGCCGTGTCTCATTGCTCGTTTATATGGTTGCTCAAATGCGCTGCGATTTTGGCATTTACATGTGTTTTTTCTGTTGCCACTACCGCTTTGGGACAGTCTCCTGGAGCCATTGGTTAATGTAGCCAGTTTTGTCAGTTCGGCCTTTATGGGACTCTTTGATCTTCCCATTTTGATTGAAGGCAACAGTATCACGACGCCAGCAGGACGCATCCTCATTGCTGAAGGGTGCTCGGGTATTCGCTATTTTCTCGTTTCTCTGATCATCAGTTATCTGCTGTCCATTTTAAATGGATATAACGGATGGCGCCTCATCACCACAGTCGTTCTCGGCGCTTTTTTAGGATTGATTGCCAATTGGGTTCGCATCATATTACTTATTTTCGTTGGTTACTTTTCAAAGATGCAAAGCAGTCTGATGAGTGATCATGAAAGTTTTGGCTGGATAGTCTTTGCTTCCTTTTGTTTACCGGCACTGTATTTTGCACCACACCGTATGCCGGATTCAGTATCAATTTCCCCGGCCTTGAGGCCACATGTGAAAACGCTTGTAACGCTTATTGCATTGGGTATCATGACAACCGCAATGGTTTTGTGGCTTCGCGTCCCCAATCTCGATCAGCCTGCCCCTTTCCTGTTCAATCAAAAGGCCTGGCTTGCTCTTTCGAAAAGTCCTGCAGTGGGTGTCGTTTCACCTTCAATTCCGACTACATATTGGCAACACCATACTTTAGACGTTAAATTGGTTGCGGCGCACAATCGGCGTCAGACCATTGATGATAAGCTTGTGCCTTTTTTCAATCAGTCCCGTGTAGGCGAACATTGGTTTCTTGAGGAGACGAAATCCTTGGCGGTTGAAACAAAGGTGTTTCAAGGTGAAGTTTTCAAGTCATTGACCACAGCTCAACGTGTTTTATCCGTTCAAATGTTTGTGGTAGGTGCTAATATAACCGGTAGTTTCGCGAAGGCTAAGCTGTTGCAACTTCCAGCCTTACTGACCAAACAGAACTCGTTTTGGTATTTTTTACTTCAAACGCCGTGTGTAACAAAAGATTGTGCAATGGCTGCTGAAAAAATACAAAGCGCTTTCCAAGATGTGATGGTTTTCTCTCCGTCACAATCAGTCCATGAAACTGAATACCAATATGGCCAATACGAACATTTGTTCCAAAAAGCACGTGACATGTAGGATGAACATGAAGGTGATATCTGATAACGCAGTCCAGATCCTTCACGATGGGAAACCAACGTTATTGGGGATTGGTTTGCCTTTACCGTCAGGACAAGTACAGGACATAGAATGCCTGAACATGACACTTTCTGGAGAGAACGTGCCTATGGTCAGCGATGTTCGCGCCACTTGGCCTGATGGTTCGGTACGCTGGTGCTGGTGTGAAACCATTGTGCCATCCAGTGGTGTGTTAGCTGTTGGCACAGTAGAAGAATTTCCTGGTGAAACCAGCGTCAATGTACGACACGACTCCAATGCATCAAACAACGTCAGTTTACCAAATGACCCCGCCACATTACGTTCACCACGTCCATTTGTTTTGCCTGTTCCAAATACTGCATCGATTGACGCGCCGGGTTTGACGCGTGTGTCGTTGGCAGCACTTGGACTAACTTTAATGAATGTGGAAACAGCGCATACTACTGCACATAATCAAGTGCCTCGTTTTCTCGATTTGTACGTCATTCTAAATGTGGCGGGTGAAAAGCATCATGCTCCACTCACCAATCTAGCAACTCAAACCAAGCATTCGCCTCTGACACACCAAGCCATTGTCACCGGAAAAATAGCACTTCCTATGGGGCGCCATCTCAATATTTCGCTTACGCTCAACGCTTGTGCACGTACTGGAGAAGCATCCTTAACGTTGCGTATACACAATCCTCGACGGGCAATGCACGCAAATGGTCGTTGGGATCTTGATGACCCCAGCAGCTGTTTTATTGAGTCTTTTGAACTCATCTGGATGTGCAAGCATACATCGGTTGCTTTACATCTGGATGATGACGGCAAATCTGCGGATGCCGCCGCTACGATTGATGTGTCCAACCAATGTTGTGAACCGGGACAGGACAGTCAGCGTTCGAAGCAGAGTGATGCAATACACTGTGGGTCTTTTTCTTTAACGCAAAAAGGCAGTGGCGGTGAAAATTGGCAAAGCCCAATTCACTGGGATACGACGCGTTGTAGCACGGTACAGGCTCGTGGATTCGAACTGAACGTGAATGGAAACTATACTCAAGGGTTACGCGCCAATCCCATCGTGTTCTTTATGTCTGGCGTAAATACGGAAAACGATTTAAACGCCTCGTCGGTGGGGTTGGCTATTCGCTTACGTTCATTTTGGCAGAATTTCCCAATGGGTTTACGCGGTGATGCAGACCGCATTACATTCCAACTTTTTCCGCAGCCCACGGAACTTCAAGGGGGAGAAAGTAAAACCTGGCATTTTGACTTAGTTCTTGATCAAGAAAGCAGCAGTCGGTCAGTAAACTCACTTATTCAGGATATCCGAAGTCAGGTTGTGTCACAAGCGCAGGTCCGGTATAACCCTGACTACTTAAATGCCTGCCGTTGTTTACCTCATCTGCAAATTGGCTCAGCAGCAACGTCTTTAAACAATCTTATTTTTCGAGGTATTACGGGCAAAAGCAATTTTTTCTATAAACGGGAACGATGTGATGTCTATGGTTGGCGTCACTTTGGTGAGTTGTGGGCAGATCATGAAACGGCTCTAACGCCTCATCAGAACTACTTCATTTCACATTACAACAATCAGTATGACCCGTTGATGGGTATGACTTTGCAGTATTTACATTGGGGTGAGCTCACCTGGTTGGAACTCATTCATCCTTTGAGCCAACACATTCAGGACATAGATATTTACGATACTCAAGGGGATAAACCCGAATACAATGGCGGTTTGTTTTGGCATACCGATCACTATTTAACCGCTGAAACCAGTAGTCACCGCTCTTATTCTAAATATCACAATGCTGCTTACGAAGGTTACGCCGGTGGCGGTGGGCCAGGTGGCCAGCATTGCTATACTACGGGTCTCGCCTTGCAATACTGGCTGTTTGGTGATCAAAATGCGAAAGAGAAAGCGCTGCAATTGTGCCATTGGATTCGGTGCTTTTACAACGGCAATGGCAGTATATTAGATCGTACGTTTCGACTGGCGACCATTGATTTTAAGCGGCAACAGTTGACTAATATTGGCGTCAAAACTCCTGGTTTCCGCTACCCTTTAGACAGAGGGACAGGAAATTTCATCAATGCGTTACTGGACGCCTATGAACTGACAAACAATGTGTCTCTGTTAAATGAAGTCAGCGGTATCATACGTCAAACGATTCATCCACGTGAAAATATTGCAAAACGCCACTTGTTGGATGCTGAAAATGCTTGGTTTTACACTGTTTTTTTGCAAGCTGTAGTTCGATATTTGTGCCTCAAAGAGTCCTTGGTTCTTATCGACAGCGACTACTGGTACGGACGCCACAGTTTTATGCACTATGCAACATGGATGTTATCAAACGAAAAATTTTATTTGGATACCCCGGATCAATTGGAATTTCCCAATGATACGTGGTGTGCACAGGAAATACGCAAAGCGAACTTACTTTGTTACGGCTGGTATTTCGCTCCAGAGCCTGAACCGGAATACCTCACTCGCGCTGAGCAATATTACCAATATATTAGTCAACGTTTGTCGCGTTCATCAGAGAGTGAGTACACACGCGTATTGGCGCTCTTGATGCAGAATGATGGTGTTCAGCAGCGATTTTACGCCAGGCCTCGTTCCAATGTGGATTGGGTAGAGTTCGCTTATGATGCGGCACCTTGCTTTAGTTTTAAACAGATTTTGTTCGATTATCTGAAAGACATCATTCGAATCTGTAGTCACTTCTCCATACAGCGAGAGTTTGAATGGCTTGTACCTCGAGTACCCAAAATTTTTCGGATACAACTATGACGCCTGCTTTGACAACGAGTTTCATAATACCACACAAGGGCAGATTGGAATTACTGCACCAGACCGTGGCTTCCATTCATGCCCAAACGCGTTACGATTGGATTGAGTCCATTGTCGTAGTCACAATGAATACAGACCCGATATGCTTTGAAAATGATGATAAAGTTATCGTTTTGACGATACCCGATGCGCCCAGTATTTCGTATCAGCGAAATCAGGGTGCCGCCAAGAGCTCGGCGTCTTATTTGGCTTTTCTGGATGCTGACATTGAGTTGGCACCCGAATGGTTGGAAACTTGCCATCGCTTATTGGCCGAGCGCCCAGTACGACACATGGTCAGCGCTATGCAGCGATGTAAGCATGATGATAACCCCATTGAGCGAGTTCGGTCTGCACTGAGTAATGCCGCGTTGGATGTAAATGTATCTTTTTTACCTGGGCGAAATTTGTTGCTCAGTCGTGACGATTTTTTTGAAGCCGGCGCCTTTCCCGAACATTTAAAGACATGCGAAGATTATTATTTCACAGAGCGCGTTAGTGCGCGTGGTGAGTTGTTTTACACCAGTAAAACGTGGTACTACCATTTGGGAGAAGACGCCAGTTATTGGGAAACTTTTTCAAAAGAACGTTGGCGCTCGGAATACAATCTGCTCTCCGTTCGTGGCCGATCGGTTCCTGTTGCTGAGTGGCCGAGTCTCTTGCTGCCTTTTTGGTTTGTGCTCTCCGCTGTACTTGGCATAATCGGTCTGCTGATTGCCAATGAAGATATTACTAATATCGCTTTGCTGGCTGCAATCGCTCCCCTCATTGTGTACAGCATCCGATTGTACGCTAAAAACACAGGTACCTTGCGTCTATGGGACATCGTCAAGTTTTACGCGGCTTATTTCCCGGGCCGCGCATTAGGTACGACGATCGGTATTAAAAAGGCAATCTCTTCAATAAAAGATTCGAAAATACAGCAAATTCGATGTACACAGCAATCCAAAAATGAGTGTAAAAAAAGTGGAACACCTTTAAAAAGGCCTTTGCGGGTTATGGAATTTATCTGCCCTACTGGTTATTACGGTGCAGAAAGATGGGTCATTGCTTTAGCTAAAAATATGGATCGTACTCACGTGCTCTGTGAGTTGGTGGTTACGCATGAATGTGCTGAACCACTGGAAGTCAGTAAACAGTTCGAAGCGCTTGGTCTACCGTGCCACGCTATTCCTTTACGAAATCGGTTTGATTTGAGTGCCATTTATACATTGAGTCAGTTGCTGAAAAAACGCCAAATCGATGTGTTGCACACACACGGTTATAAATCGGATATTTTAGGTGTCATAGCTGCAAAATACGCCGGCATCCCTGCTGTGTGCACACCACACGGATTCGAAAATGCAGAAGACTGGAAATTGCGCGCTTACCTTTGGCTCGGTGGGCTCAGCTTTCGATTCTTTAATGTCTTATCACCGTTATCGCCACAAATTTCACATGACCTCACGAAAACGTATCG
>JARRRL010000129.1:0-14447 GCA_037380725.1 Gammaproteobacteria bacterium
AAAAAAAGAGGCTATTTCGTTTATAAATATGTATCGGGAAGGGTGAGATATTATCGAAGAGGCTTGCTTGTGAAGTTGTCAGGGGGAAATGTGATCGATTGATTACATTATGTCGGGTTGAATGGTTGTTTTGTGAGCGAATTCTGCGCCTGGCTGTGAAGGGTGGGGAGGGGTATCACGGTCTTTTATTTTAAGCTGATGGGTTAGGTAGCCGATGGTGTACGTGTGGCTTCTATGTCAGCGCTGAGTTCAGATTTGGCTGTCAGTAATGCTTTCAGTTCACTGGGATTGGGGCTTGGGCGATTGAGTGCCTGATCAATATGATGCTCAAGTGCTAGCATTTCCAGGGAGTGCAGTGCGTCTTTGAGTTCGGATTGAATCGCCTCCATATCATCGACCATTATGCTTCTTGCCGCTAAGCAGGCGAGATGGTGGCTTGCTGGGGTGTTGTGCCAGAGGCCAAGAAGATAGGCCAATGAACAGTCGGGTTCTTGATTGATTTCATGAAGCAGGCGATGGAGCAATTCAACCTGTGGAATCGCGGCGCTGAGTATGCGTTCCGAGAGTTGTATGCCATGACCCAGTTTGGGATTCTGGAGAATCAACGCCATTATCGTATCAATTAAGGAAAGCCGTTCAGCGGAGAGTGGGGGTAAGGTGTTTTGCCATGTTGGCGGGAACTGCTTGTGTCGTGCCTGCTGCTTGCTAGGCCAAGAGGGCTTTTGTTGTGTAATCGATCCGGTTTTGTTGTTGGCAAAGCGTTTTTGATTTTTCCAGTGTTCGATGGGCGGCTCGCCTGGATTCAGTGGCCAACTGAAGTCGTGAGGTCCAAGTGGTGGTGTTGAGTGTGTGGGCGCTCGGTACGCGTTGTCGTTGTTCTCATATGGCGCGTATGGTGCCTGTGCGGCAGGGTGGTTTGTGGGGGCGCTTGATGGGAGTAACGCTGAACTCAATACGGAGGGGTTAATGTGTGTTCTTTCTGCGAGGGCTTCAAACAAAAGCGAGCGATACAGACTTTCTGGGACTTTCTCAAAGAAGGGTTTGGCCTCAGCGATGAGGGCGGCTCGGTCGTCGACGTTATCCAGCCGGTGTTTTTGGGTTAGGTGCTGGAGTAGAAACTCCGATAAAGGTTGCGCGGATTCCATGAGTGCGATGAATCCTCCTGGGCCTTGATGTTGAACGAGGCTGTCGGGGTCTTCGCCGTCTGGCAGTTGTAAAAAGAAAATGTGCCGCCCATCTCGGAGGAGCGGTAAAGCGGTTTCGAGCGCGCGCAGTGCGGCTTTGTGCCCCGCGTCGTCGCCGTCAAAACAGAAATACAAGGTGTCGGTGCGTTGAAAAATCAGATTTAAGTGGTGCGTGCTGCACGCCGTACCCAATGTTGCAAGCGCCTGATGTAAGCCCGCTTGGTGTAAGGCGATTACGTCCGTATAACCTTCAACCAGTACGGCGGATGTGGGTTTGGGTTTAGCGTGGGTCCATTCGTGCAGCCCAAACAGCGATTGTTGCTTATGAAAAACCGCGGTCTCGGGGGAGTTGAGGTATTTCGGCTTGGTGTCATCGAGGACGCGTCCCCCGAAACCAATGATTTTGCCACGGTGATCGCGGATGGGAAACATCAAGCGTCCGCGAAAACGTTCGTAGTAACCACGTTTCTCATGCGCAATGATTAAACCTGCGGCTTCCAGCGTGCTGTGCTGCTCAACGGCTTGTGTGTTCAGAAAATGTTGCCATTGATTGGGTGCCCAGCCTAAACCAAACTGCTTCCAAATTTTGGGTGTTAGGCCGCGAGTGTTCAAATAGTCGCGAGCTTGAGCGCCGCTGGGGCCTGCCAGTTGTTGGTTAAAAAATGTGGCAGCTTGTTCAAGCAGGTGCGTCAAACGCTGTCGTTGGTGCCGTTGCTTTGCGTCATCAGCACTTGATGTCTGTGGCATAGGTAGCCCGGCGCGTTGGGCGAGCGCTTCAAGGCTTTCTACAAAACCGAGGTGTTGGTGTTCCATTAAGAAACGAATGGCATTGCCGCTGGCTCCGCAGCCAAAACAGTAGTAGAACTGTTTCTCCGGGCTGACGGTAAACGACGGTGTGCGTTCTTCGTGAAACGGGCAGCAGGCGCTGTAGTTTTTGCCGCTGCGTTTGAGTGGTACAACGACCGAAATCAACGCCACAAGATCGGTGCGCGCGATCACCTCTTCGATAAAGTCCTGTGGGATGGATTGCACGAGTCCACCTAGGTTAAAGGGTTAGCAGTGCTTTAACGCATTGACTGACTTCGCTGAGGTCGGCTTTTCCAGACAATTGAGGCTTAAGTACCCCCATGATCTTACCCATGTCTTTGGCGGAGTGCGCACCGGTTTCAGTGATGACGCGCTTGACGATGGCTTCGATCTCTGTTTTGTCCATCAGGGTGGGGAGAAATTCCTGAAGGACGGCCATTTCAGCGCGTTCTTGTTCGGCTAATTCAGGACGGTCCCCGGATTCGTATAAGGCGGCGGCGTCTTTGCGCTGTTTGACCAATTTTGTCAATAATGTGGAGATGGCGGCGTCGTCCAGGGTCGTTTGTTCGTCAATTTCCACTTGTTTGATTGCGGCTAGCGCCATACGGATAGTGGTGAGGCGGCTTTTTTGTTTTTCGCGCATGGCGGTCTTCATCGCCGTGTTCAAAGCGTCTTTTAGGCTCATGGGTAAACTCCTCACGTGTTGGTTGGTTCGTGATGCGCCTTTCTTTGTTCTTTGGTTCCCTTTGACTCCCTTGGTTCGCCTTAATGCGCTTGTTCTTCAGCACAGAGGACGGGCGTCAGCACGAAAAGCCGGATCGCATACGCTGACCGGCTCTCTTTTATATCTTGTATCTTGTGTTGTACTTAAAGCGAAGTCAGTACATGCGCTTGCGTTTTTGCAATTCGCGGGCAATCTTCTTGGCATGCCGTTTAACAGCAGCGGCATGCTTGCGTTTGCGTTCTTGAGTCGGTTTTTCATAAAACTCACGGCGGCGGACTTCAGGGAGCACACCAGCCTTTTCACAGCATCGCTTAAAGCGACGTAACGCTACATCAAAAGGTTCGTTTTCTTTGACTTTAATTTGCGGCATTCAAATCACCTTACTGTTCGCATCGCTCAAATTCTAATATGTTGTTCAGTACCGTTTCAGCACTGTATTGCCCACGTCTCATTGCTCACGCCTTGATTGACGCGCTGACCCACATTTCGACCTACGCTTCGACAAGGGGCGGGAGTATACGGCAAAAGGAAGTGGAGCTAAAGGCCTAATCACGCAGACCCTCTATCTGGCTGACCAGTATAGCTGTTATGATCAGCAGCCGTCCATGCTGAATATAAGGGTTGATGCGGTATGTTGGTGTTGGGGATTGAAACATCCTGTGATGAAACGGGAGTGGCGCTTTATTCGCCGGAGTCGGGCGTGGTGGGTCAATCGTTGTTCAGTCAAGTGGACTTACATCGTGTCTACGGTGGTGTGGTGCCCGAGTTGGCTTCCCGAGATCATCTAAAGCGCTTACTGCCAATGGTTCAGGTACTGTGCGATGAGGCAGGGGTAACACCTGCTGCCATCACGGGAGTGGGTTATACAGCGGGCCCGGGATTAGTGGGTGCGTTGTTTGTGGGGGCAATGTTGGCGCGTGGGTTGGCGTACAGTTGGCGGGTGCCAAGCATAGGCGTGCATCATATGGAAGGGCATTTGTTGGCGCCGTTTTTGGATCCGCACGCGATGCGTGATGGTCTAGCGTATCCTTTTTTGGGTTTATTGGTCAGTGGTGGTCATTGTCAATTGGTGCAGGTGGACGCGCCGGGTGAGTATCGATTGTTGGGCGAAACCGTGGACGATGCCGTTGGTGAAGCTTTTGATAAGGTGGCGACTGTCTTGGGCTTACCCTATCCCGGTGGTCCAGCGTTAGAGCATTTGGCGGCCACGACGGATGAAATGGCGAATGAAGCGCCGTACGTGTTTCCGCGTCCGATGGCGGAAAAAGCAACGCTCAATTTCAGTTTCAGCGGACTTAAAACACATGTGAATCAATTTGTGGCGAGTAAAAAAGCAGCGGGAGCATGGTCTGAGCGTGAGGCGGCGCGTGTGGCTTTTGCTTTTCAAGAAGCGGCTACTGAGAGTTTGTGGATTAAGTGTCGTAAAGCCTTGAAGCAAACCGGGCTAAAGCGATTAGTGGTGGCTGGCGGCGTGAGCGCGAATCGGTTTTTACGGCGTACGATTGACGTGGGCGCTGGTCGACTGGGGGTACGGTGTTTTTATCCGCCACCCGCTTATTGTACCGACAATGGTGCGATGATTGCTTACGCCGCTTACTGTCGTTTTGCTTCGGGGCAGCAGGATCAAACCTTGGCGGTACGCGTGAAGGCGCGATGGTCCTTGCAAGAATTGCCTCCAATGACGATTGGAAGATGACGATTGGAGCCCCCGTGGCCCTTCCCGTACGCAAGAAGCATGGTGTTACAGCGAGTTCGATGCGTCAACGCGATCGCCAATGGCGCTTTCTTTCCCCTGAACGAGATTTTTAATGTTGGATCGGTGACGGTATAGACTCAGTACCGTAATAAAAATGGCGCTCAACCAATAATCCGTGCCCCACAGGGCTAAGGCAATGGGAAGAACCGTTAAGGCCACGAGGGCTGCTGCTGAGGAAATCTTGAAGACCTTAGCGAACAGCAGCCAAATGGCGTCAACGATTAGCCCGGTAGGCCAATGCCATACGTGCACAACCCCCAGTGTTGTGGCGACGCCTTTTCCGCCCAGACCCCGACCCGAGAGGTAGGTCATGCCCCGTCGGCTTGGCGGCACCTGCTCTTCCTCCTCTTCCTCCTCCTCCTACCCAACCAACTTCATATTGAGAGAGCGGGAGCAGCAGTGCGATGGCAACGGGTAGCATGCCTTTGAGGGTGTCTCCGAGCAGGGTGAGCGCGGCTGCTTTTTTGCCGCCAATGCGTAGGACGTTGGTGGCGCCAGGGTTGTGTGAGCCCAGCGTGCGAGGGTCAGGTAATTTAAGCGCACGGCACACGAGAATGGCTGCGGAAATGGAACCACATAAATAAGCGATGACGATGAGCGCGGCGCCCAGCCCAGAAACTGATATGATGTCCGCCATAAAGTTCTGTCTCAAGCAAGGAGGGAGGGGTGTCCTCCCACGATTATTTTGTTGGTGTAACTCATGCGTTAAGAAAATGAGCAGAACTCGATCATAAGTGGTTGGCAACGGTAATGCCAGTCCGGTTCAAGTGTGATGTGAACGAGGAAGGGGGTGTCGATGAATGGTGAGGCGCAATACAGTTTGATTTGTCTTGAGGGGGTTCAACTCTCTGCAGTCATTGGCTGTGAGGAATGGGAGCGGCGATCACCTAAGCGATTGACGGTGGATATAATCTTGGCAATTGACGCCGCGCAGGCTGTGCAGTCAGATGCGGTGGAGGGTACCATCAATTACGCGCAGGTTGTTCAGCGTGTGGTGGCATTTGCCGCCGAGTCACAGTTTCAATTGTTGGAGTCTTTGGTCGATGGAATCGCGGATCTCATTTTAGCGGAGTTTTCCGTACCGTGGTTGCATCTTAAGCTCAGCAAGCCTCGCGTGCTTCGAGGGGTTGAGGAGCGCTTGCTGAATGGCGTGTTGTCGCTGAGCGCGAATGGCGGCACCGAGGTCGGCACCACGCGGTGCTGGGTTCCCAGGGGGGCTTGCTGCAATAACGGTTTGTGCGGAGACGCGCTGAGCAGCGTGGAGACCTGTGGTGACGAGCGATTGGATAGACTGAATTTCCGTATGCACAGTGTGACGCCATAAATAGGGCAGTGTTTCGAGAGCGCACGTAAATCGATCTGAGCGTCGCCACGCATCGGTTTGTTCAAAAAGCGTCAGCAAAGTGTCGGCGTTTAGGTGATCTGGATGGACGAGGACGTTTGCTGTGAGGCGGTAAAGCTGATGACAAATTTGCGTCAATTCGCAGTACAATTTGGGAATTCGCCAAGCTGTAGCCAGGGTGTGGAGGCGTTGGTGTGCACACAGTCCGTGTGTGAGGCAGGCAAAACGAGCGGGTGCAGAGGCATTGGCGCTTGCTGCGCGCGCCAATGCCGTCAATGGGTGTTCCGCGTGATGTGGGTTACACGTTGAAACAGTAAGTGTGTTAGTTGTGTCAGTGGTGTTGGTTGTGTGAGTTGTGGGGAGTGGAGATCTGGAGGCGGGTTGCAGATGCTTTGCAAGCAGTGGGGATAGAACTTGGAGTGCGCCCAGATCCAGCAAGGTTTGAAAGTAGGTGGCGGCGGCGGAATAAGTCAGAGCTTGGCGCGTTTCTTGCCACACTCGTTCTGGCGACAGGGTGGATAATTCGCCGTTCTGAGTCATTGATCGCATCAATTCCTGGGTTTCCGGGGCAATGCGAAACCCCAGTGAGGCAAAGCGCGCCAAAAAACGCGCTGTTCGTAGCACACGTAAAGGGTCTTCGGTGAACGCCGCGGATACGTGTCGGAGGCATCGCTTTTTCAAATCGGCTTGTCCTCCTATCAGATCAATGAGCTGACCGTTGACGTCTTCGGCTAAAGCATTAATGGTCAGATCGCGTCGTTGTAGATCGGCTTCAAGTGTGACATCTGTGGCGCAATAGAAGATGAAACCGCCGTGACCTTGAGCGGTTTTGCGCTCGGTACGTGCGAGCGCGTACTCTTCGCCAGTTCGAGGATGAATAAAAACGGGAAAGTCCTTGCCGACGGGCTTAAAACCGTTTGACATCATGTACTCGGGGGTGGCGCCCACCACGACCCAATCGCGATCCGTGACGGTTAATCCCAGCAGTCGATCTCGTACGGCGCCACCCACAAGGTAAAAATGGGGTTCCGCTGTTTTTCCCTGCTCGCTTTTCTTCATGTCTTTATCTTTCATTGTCCTTTATTCATGTTTTTTCTTTATGCCCGTTCTCCATTTTCTAAACTTTCTCCATCTTTTATTATCTTCACGGCACCCATCGCACGTTACCCATTGAAAGAGATCAAATCAACATTGGGGAAAGATAGGGGAAAGAGAGCGCCTTTTAACAAGCTAAATCAATTGAGTAAGTTTGTACCTATTTTACTGATTTGTTTATTAGTGAGTTGATATAAGTTTACAGTTCTTCGCAACATTGCCAATGAGGCCATGGCAGGCTAGATGATACCGTGGGTAGATTAAGAAAATTGCCTTCATCGATTAAGGGAACACAGCGTGGTTAGATTTATCCACCTTCTGGTTGGTCGACGGGTATTCTGGCGTGTGACAGTGAGCGTGATGGTCACGTTCCTGATGTTTATGACTGGCTCGGCTCATGCGGTTTATCGTGATGCGCGCTTCACTGGCGCGGCGCCCACAAATCGATTAATTGTTAAGTATCGTGATAGCGTCATGAGCCGAAGTGAGGCGCGAACCTATTCGGATCAGCATATGGGTAAGGTGGCTGAAAAAATGGCCTTGCCCATGCTGCATCGCCGCTGGCTGGGGAATGGTGCTCGCTTGATTGCGGTGGATGAGCCGGGGCGAGCGGTACCAATGGCCGATGTTATGGACATGTTGCGTGACGATCCCAATGTGGAATACGTGGAGCGAGACATTCTCTTTCAGCCTGCAGCGATTCCCTTGGATCCGCTTTATCCGGAGCAATGGCATTACAATGGTTTTCCGGGCAGCATCAGTTTATCGGATGCGTGGGATCGAGTTTATCCGGATGGTTTTGGTGGCGCTACACGTCTGTTGCCCGTGGTGGTGGCGATTATTGATACCGGTAGTTTGAACCACGAAGATCTTGTTGATGTGCTCCTGCCTGGTTACGATTTTATCTCGGATGAGCGGGCAGCGGGTGATGGGGACGGTCGAGACGATGATCCCACTGATGTGGGCGATTTCACGCAACCTAAAGAGTGTGGTCCGGAGTGGCCAGGCGGTGACAGTGTGTGGCATGGCACTCACGTGATGGGAACGGTGGGGGCATCCACGAACAATGGCATTGGTGGCGCTGGCGTCGCTCCGAATGCGATGATCGTTCCGGTTCGCGCTTTAGGGCGTTGCGGTGGATCGCTGTCTGATGTCATGGACAGTATCATCTGGGCAGCCGGGGGCAGCGTGGACGACGCCCCACTCAATGAGAATCCGGCTAAAGTGATCAACTTAAGTCTGGCGGCTCCAGGTCCGTGTACTAACGCCATGCAATCGGCTGTTAAGTTTGCTCGGGATGCCGGAGTGGTGGTGGTGGTGGCGGCGGGCAATGAGGCCGTTAATGCGGTAAACCTCTCGCCGTCGAATTGTGAAGGCGCTTTTACGGTGGCGGCGGTAAACGCCAGTGGTGGACGGGCTTTTTACTCCAATTTTGGCGATGTGGTTAAGCTGGCAGCACCGGGTGGTAACGGAGGGAGTGCTGAACCTTCTGATCCCGGTGTGTTGTCTACGGTGGATATGGGCAAGGAAGGCAGTATTGGTGATGACTATGGTGCGCTAACAGGCACCTCAATGGCGGCACCGCACGTTTCGGGTATTGCAGCGATGATATTTGGTGCGCGGCCTGAGTGGAAGCCATCGCAGGTTGAGAGTGTGCTGTTGGCTTCAGTGCGCCCATTCCCCTTACCGTGTGATGGGTGTGGCAAAGGTATAGTTGATGCGGCGAATGCATTGGAAATGGTGTTGCCCTCGATGAATCCTTTGCCGTCAGACGAAGTGGAGATAGGAGTACCTTCTACTCCAGAGCCGTCGGCTCCGGAAGAGAGCGTGGTGGATTTATCACTTTCCTTAGCGGGAGTTCGCCATTTTGTGTTGCACGACGATGTGGTGCGTGAGGCGGGTATCAGCGCAGACTCCAATAATCCTTTGCATCGTGTGGCGCAATACGCGGTCGCTATTTCTAATCTGAGTCAACAAACGGCACTGAACGTGACGGTCAGTAATGAGTTTCCGGAAGACGCTGAGTTGTTGGAAATTAGCGTTTCGCAAGGGAACTGTAATTTGGCGGGCACCAACTGTACGATTGGAGACATCGGCGCCTTTGATGAGGTGGTGATGCATTTAGCCATACGTTATGCGGCTCCCCCTGAGTGGCAAGCGGTATTACAAGGCGTTTTCGGTGGTGTGCGATCACAGGTCGTCACAACGGCTGTGGCGAAAAATGAAGAATTGCTCAGCGCTAATAACCGTTTGTTGAAGCCGTTGACGGGATCTCTACAGGCGTTTGGCCTGATGGGCTTGTGTTTGTTCGGGATTGTGCTCGGGATTGTTCGTCGTCTGACAAGAGCTTCTCGTGTCTTGGTTGTCCGTCCACTGTGATTGTCTACCCGCTGTGATTGTCTACCCACTGTGATTGTCTACCCACTATGAATTGTGGCGCGTCACGTTATAATCTCTCCCAGGTATGCAACGGAGCGGCTTTTGCTTTCTTTTTGTAGTAGATCGTTTTTTGTAGCAAGAGAGCTGTGCAGATTAGGTTCTGGATGAACGAGTGATCAGGGTTAGGGAGGGGGAGTTAATGCGAACACAGGCGCTCGATTTTGAGCAACCGATTGTGGAGCTGGAAGCAAAAATCGAAGAGTTGAGCCATTCAGATGCGGCAACCGGTGCGGGTTTAGCTGACAACATTCATCAGATGCGAGGGAAATTGGCTGAGCTGATTGAGACCACATTCAGTAAGCTCACGCCATGGCAAACTGCGCAGGTGGCGCGGCATCCCATGCGACCGCATACGTTGGATTACATTGAGCATACGTTTACCGATTTTGATGAGTTACACGGTGATCGGGCTTTTGGTGATGATCAATCTATTGTGGGTGGCACCGCGCGTTTGGATGGTCGTCCTGTGATGCTTATTGGGCACGAAAAGGGTCGCAATGTGGCGTCGAAGGTGGCTCGAAACTTTGGCATGCCGCGACCCGAAGGGTATCGTAAAGCGTTGCGTTTAATGAAGATGGCGGAAAAATTCAGTTTGCCGATCATTACGTTGATCGATACACCCGGCGCTTTTCCGGGTATTGATGCGGAAGAGCGCGGTCAGAGCGAAGCGATTGCTCGATGTATTCAAGTCATGAGTCATCTGAATGTGCCCATAATCTCGACGGTGATTGGGGAAGGTGGTTCTGGGGGGGCTCTGGCTATTGGGGTGTGTGATCATCTTCAGATGCTGCAGTTCAGCACATATTCGGTCATTTCACCCGAAGGGTGCGCATCTATTTTATGGAAAGACGCTGGTCGTGCGCCGGAGGCCGCAGAAGCCATGGGTTTGACGGCTCAGCACCTCAAAAATCTTAATTTAGTGGATACGATTGTTTCAGAACCTCCCGGCGGCGCACACCGTGACATGGCCGAAATGGGCGCAACGTTGAGGCGCGCTTTGGTGAGTGCCTTGGAGCGTTTGGAGCGTTTGGATGCGGACGTGCGCTTGCAACGTCGAATCGATCGACTGTTGTCGATTGGTGATTGATGAACGCTTCGGCGGAATGGGTTCAATCGTTGTTCCCGCAGTGGACGGAGCGACTGCAGCGTTGGGTGGATTGCACTGCAGTCGAAGGACCGTCGGGTCCCCCGCCACTGGTGTTATGGGTTGGTTTCAGCGGTGGACTGGATTCAACAGTGTTGTTGGTGCTTCTGCGCGACTTTTTGCGGGAAAGTGCTTTGTTACGGGAAAGCCCTTTGTTGCGGGAAAGCCCCTTGGCTTCAGCTGCGGGCTCACCTTGCAGTTCTTCCTCTTCTTGTTCGTTTCCCTACCTTTCATCCTACGCTTCACCTTTATCGGTGAATCGTTCTGTTATGGAGATCCTGGCCGGGATAAAACCATTGATTGAGCTGCGTGCGGTGCATGTCCATCATGGATTGCAGGCATCAGCGGATGCGTGGTCCGAACACTGTCAGCGCATTTGCGATAGTTTGGGTGTGCCGATGGTGTGCTGCAAGGTGAAGATTGACCCTGTTCTACAGCGTAAGAAAGGGTTGGAGGCTGCCGCTCGTGTGGCGCGGTACAATGCTTTTGCTGACGTTGTACGCTCGTGTGATCTGTTGGCCTTAGCTCAGCATGCGGATGATCAACTGGAGACGGTTTTGTATCGGTGGCTACGGGGTGCTGGCATTGCTGGCATGATCGGGATGCGCGCTGAGGCACAGCACAGTGGTGTGACACTTTGGCGACCTTTGTTGTCGGTATCGCGTGAGCAGCTGGAGGCTGTGGCGCGAGGCCGTCAGCTCGAATGGGTGAACGATCCAACGAATCAGGATATTTCTCTCGATCGTAACTTTTTGCGGCATCGAGTGGTGCCGCTTTTGATGCAGCGCTGGCCTGCTGCGTTGAAAACGGTGCAGCGAACGAGTGCGCATTTGGGAATGAGTGACGCGGTCATCGCTGAATTGGCGGATCGCATACTGGATGAGCACAGTGCCCACGACCTGGGATGCACTGGTCAAATTGCATATCAGTCAACGCCATCGCGGTGTCTTCCCATCGCGATGTTGGATGGCTTGTCACGCCGTGCAAAAGTGGTGCTGCTGCAACGCTGGCTAGCGCGTCACAAGGTGATGGGGCTGAGCGAATCTCACTATGATGCGGTGTTGGATGACGTTATCGGGGCAGCCGATGGGGCGCAGCCGTTGTTTCGTCGAGCGCAATGGGCGATACGGCGTCACAACGGTTTCCTGTGGTTGATCTGTGACGATGAGTGTGTTGATGAGTGTGCTGGGGTGCATGATTCTGGGCCGTTAAGGTGGGCTTTTCTGGAGACCACTGAGCTGTTCTGGCAGGGGGGGACTTTGTTGTGCCGGGCTCCGCATGCTGTACATCATGCCTTGTTGCGTCTGGCTCAGGTGGAGCGAGCGGCAAAACGTGAGGAGATAGGTGAGGCGTGGGAGGAGAATAAAGCGAGAGGGGAGAGTACAAGTACAGAGGGTGGGGAGAGTACAGAGAGTGAGTCGATGGCTGTGATGGTCTGTTGCCGGGCGCAGTTGCCCGAGGCGCTTGTGTTGCCGCGACAGCTTAAACAGCGTTTCCAGGAAGCGGGTGTCCCCGCTTGGCTGCGCCCGATGTGGCCCTTGCTGGTGTGGCGAGATCGCGTTGTGTGTGTGCCGGGGGTGTGGTGGTGGAAGCCTGTAAGATCGATGCTGCTCGATGTGATGAGGGAAAACCTTGAGGAAAAAAGAAGAAAGGGGATTGAGAGCCTGGAATCGACCGAGTCGGTTTTTCAATGGACGCGCCCTGGACAACTCGATAAACCATGATCACCGGCGTGTGTTTTAACGCGCGCTGAGTCAGAAATTGAATAGGCTTATTGAATGGACTTACTTACATAATGGGTTTACTTATATCGTGCTTGCGCTTCCAATTGGATGTTGCCGTGGCGTATGGTGTGATGTTTGAGTTCATTTGTTTCTCAGAGAATGGGGTGCTAATATGTGCTTCCAGCGCGAGGGGTTTTCATGATCCCTTTCTCAAGTGAGTACTTGTACGTGGAGTACTTGAAAAGTGCTTAGCGAACAGTGTTTATAAACAGTCATGTAGCAAATATTGTGTGGACAGTTTCCGAGTCGCCGTAGGCGTATTCGGCATTGTGCTGTTCCGTCTATGTCCAAGATCAGTGCAGTTGTGTTTTGGAATGGGAGCGAGGTAGGCTTCTGTTTTTGGCTGTTTTTGTGCCGTAGTAGTGGCATTGAAAATAGGTGGTGGTATGCCGGGGTTTGTATTTGTAACGGGTGGTGTGGTTTCATCGTTGGGTAAAGGTTTGGCGGCGGCTTCGTTGGCTTCTATTTTGGAGAGCCGAGGTTTGTGCGTGACGCTGGTTAAACTCGATCCTTATATTAATGTGGATCCGGGCACCATGAGTCCTTACCAGCATGGTGAGGTTTTTGTTACGGAAGATGGTGCGGAAACCGATTTGGATTTGGGGCATTACGAGCGTTTTGTGCGTACGCGCATGACGCAGCGGAATAATTTTACGACGGGGCGTATTTACGAGGAAGTAATACAAAAAGAACGTCGTGGGGATTACTTGGGTGCAACGGTTCAGGTCATTCCGCATATCACAGACGCCATTAAAAATAAAATTTTAGCTGTGGAGCCGCAAGCGGATGTGGTGCTCGTGGAAATTGGTGGTACGGTGGGTGATATTGAGTCACTGCCGTTTCTCGAAGCGGTGCGGCAGTTGCGATCGGAATTGGGGGCGCGTCAAACCGCGTTTATTCACTTAACCTTGGTGCCGTACATTGATACAGCGGGTGAGATAAAAACCCATTTACGCGATCCCCGAAATGTTGCATCGACAAGGTGTGGATAACATCATTACGGAAAAACTGGGTTTGCAAAACAAATGTCAACCTGCTGATTTATCCGATTGGGCTCACGTTGTTGAATTGGCGCGCAGCGCCACCGCTACTGTTGTGGTGGGAATTGTTGGCAAATACGTTGAATTGGCGGATGCGTATAAATCCATTAATGAGGCATTGACACACGCTGGGATTCACACGGAAACGCATGTCAAATTGTCTTATATTGATGCGGAAGAAATTGAGCGTGAAGGAACGGGATTATTGGAATCGCTGGACGCAATTTTGGTGCCCGGTGGTTTTGGCGAACGCGGTGTGGAAGGCAAAATTTGTGCAATCCGTTTTGCGCGAGAAAATCAAATTCCTTATTTTGGTATTTGCTTGGGAATGCAATTGGCTGTGGTGGAGTTTGGGCGTCATGTCTTGGGATTGAGTGAGGCGAACAGTACGGAATTAGCGCCCGAAACCGCTGAGCCCATGGTGGCTTTGATTTCGGAGTGGACCACGGAATCGGGTGAGAAAGCGCATCGCACTGAACGGTCCAATTTGGGTGGGACGATGCGTTTGGGGGCGCAGCATTGCCAAGTGGTCAAAGGCAGTTTGCCCGCTAAATTGTATCAACGAGATGTGATTTTTGAGCGACACCGCCATCGATATGAAATTAACAATCGTTATGTTCCCGATTTTGAGCGTGCGGGTATGGCGGTGGGGGGCTGGTCGAAAGATGGGGCGCTTGTCGAGATGATTGACATCCCGACCCATCCGTGGTTTTTTGCGTGCCAATTTCACCCTGAGTTCACCTCAACGCCACGTGAAGGGCATCCCGTTTTTATTGATTTTGTGCAGACTGCTCGGCGTTTGTCTTTGAGGACACGTCAGCAAATGGAGGCTTTGAAAAAGGCCTCTGGTTTGACGGTGGATCACGAACAGTGATCGCTCGAACGTCCTATTTCGGTTCAGGTGCTGGTCAGCTAAATGAAGGAGTGTGGCCCGTCTATGGCGAGTGATAAAACGAGTGATAAATTGGTGTCTCAACGTGTGGTAAAGGTGGGTCAACACGCTCTGGGCAATGATCAGCCTGTTGTGCTTATTGCTGGGTTGAACGTGCTGGAGTCTTATGAACTGGCTGAGACGGTGGCGAGTGCCTTGCGTCAGGTGTGTCAGAAATTGTCGATACCCTGGGTTTTTAAG